>VAYV01000144.1 GCA_005883175.1 Actinomycetota bacterium | reverse complement strand
TTCAGACGGTTATTCGCGAGCTGGTACGGGTTGTTCGGGTCCGGGATCTGCTTGACCAAGACGAGAACATTCATAGTGCTGGGGTTTTTACCCGAATCTCAGGCTTTCAGCGAATCAGCCCTGGAAACCCTGCGCCGCGTACGAAAGCAGGCGCTCGGGCGTGAGGACGATGAGGACGCCGATCCAATCGGGGAAGGTTCCGGCGTCGTCGCGGAAGGGCGCGCGCATCTCGAGCCCTGCTTCGAGCGGCTGCAACAGCCGAGTCGTCCCGTCGACGATCACGACGCCGTGGCGCTCGGACTCGTCTTCGTCGATGACGAGCGAGGCATGAGGCTCGTGCTTGAGGTTGCGGACGCGCTGAGCGTCCGGCAAGGAGGCCATGACGAACTTCGTCCCCACGAGTGCGTAGCCGACCGGTGCCGCTTGCGGCCGGCCGTCGGGTCGCGTGGTAGCGAGCACCGAGTACCACTTGCGGGCGAGGAATGAAAGGAGCCTCGCGCCGTCCATCCGTCGCTCCGGTGGGAACGCGCCGCGTGTTGCCTCCGAGGCGCGCGTGAAGCTTGCCTCCTGGATGCGCGCGAGCGTGTCGATCGGTTCGGTGATCATCGATCCGGCGTCAGGTTCTGCAGATCCTCCGTCAGATTCTCGTTGAACGGGAAACCCTGCGCGGTTCCGCTCCCGGTCTCCGTCGCGTGAACGGACAGGCCGTACGCCGGTGCGATCCACATCGTGAGGTTCAGCGAGATGTTGTATCCGCCGCCGGTTTGCGTCGTCGAGATGCTCACGACGTCCGTCGAAACGCGCGTTCCTCCGACTGTGCGCGTCTCGGTGCGAAGAACCTTCCCCTTCACCGTCACCGTTCGGCCGTTGCATGGAGCTTGATCGCTCCACGAGTTCCCGACGACGAGTGGAAGCGCGATCACTTTGAGCGGATGCGAAGGCGTACACGTCTGTTCCTGAACGAACCCCCCGGATCCCAGGCGAGTGGTCACCGACTTGAGGAAGACGCCGTTGGAGTGGAAGACCAAGATCTGCTCTTGCGACCAGCTGCTCGAATAGATGCGCTCTTGTTGCTGTCGCTGGCCGCCGCCGTCTGAAACGGGCGCGCCCAACGCCAAGGTGCCGTTGGGGTCTGCGTTGGAGCTGAGCGGACCGGCCTGCACGCTCCCGCTCTGCGTGTAGTGATAGGTCCCGGCCGCGGGGACCACAGCTCCGGCGCCGACGACCTTCGGTTTCGAAGTGGAACGGGTGGACGCCGTCGCGCCGGGCGCAACCGATCCGGCCGACCGATCTGGCGTCGCACGAGGAGACAACGACGCGCTCGAGCTGACCGACGGCGCTGCGTTGCCGCTCGAAGATGAGGCTGCGGCGTTCGGTTTCGCCTTCGACGAGCAGCCTGCCAGAACCAGCAGCGTCATGACGAACGCGAGACGTCTCATTGCCGTCGAACGTACCCGTCACACGAGGGGTGGGCAAACCAGACACCTGCGGGTTTGCGGCGCGCGCGGTCGGGCAGGCACTATCGCGTGACCATGCCCGAGAAGATCGAAGGACACGGCGGTGATCTCGTCGCGGAAGCGATCCGCGCGCACGGCATCGACCGCGTCTACACGCTGTCCGGCGGCCACATCTTTCCGATCTACGACGGCCTGCACACGCGCGGCATGCGCATCGTTGACGTGCGGCACGAGCAGGCCGCTGCGTTCGCGGCCGAAGCGCACGGCAAGCTGACGCGATCGCCCGGGGTTGCGGCGCTGACGGCAGGGCCCGGCGTGATCAACGGCATGAACGCGGTGGTGTCGGCGCATTTCAACGGCTCGCCGATGCTGATGCTCGGCGGCCGGTCGCCGCAAGCGCGTTGGGGACAAGGCAGCTTGCAGGAGATGGATCACGTCCCGATCTTCGCATCGGTGACCAAGCGTGCCGAGACGGTGTTCGACCCATCTCTGATCGCCGAGAGAACCTCCGCCGCGCTCGACGTCGCGTCGGGGCGGCATCGTGGTCCTGCGTTTCTCGATTTCCCGATGGACACGCTCTTCAGCCGGGCCGACGTTGCGGTTCCGACTGCTGCTCGGAACGGGGACGCTCCTCTCGAAGGACACGTCGACGCAGCGGTTCGGCTGCTTGGCGAAGCAGAGCGTCCCGTCGTCCTGATCGGATCCGACGTGTGGGCGGACGGCGCCGAGAAGGCTGCTCGTCAGATGATCGAGACGCTGCAGGTGCCGGCGTTCATGAACGGGATGGGCCGGGGCGTCGTGCCTGCGGATCATCCGCTCGCGTTCAGCGCCGCCCGGGGCCAAGGCTTCGCGCGCGCGGACGTCGTATTCGTAGTCGGCACCGCCCTCGATTTCCGCATCGGTTTCGGCAGCTTCGGCGACGCGAAGGTCGTCCACGTGGCCGACGATCCGAACAACGTCGGCCATCATGCCAACCCCGCGGCGTGGGTGGCCGGTCCGCTCACGGCTGCGCTGGAAGCGCTGGCGCAGGCCGCTCAGAAGGATAGAAGCGACTGGATCGCGGAGTTGCGCGGCGTCGAGCAGGAGAAGCGCGCCGGGTTCACCGCGGATCTGCAGAGCGACGCGGTGCCGATCCATCCCGCGCGCATCTACGGCGAGCTCGTTCCGCGCCTTGCGCGCGATGGGATCGTGATCGCCGACGGCGGAGACTTCGCGTCCTACGCGGGCAAGTTCATCGACGTGTACGAGCCGGGCGGCTGGCTCGATCCGGGTCCCTACGGGTGCCTCGGGATCTCGGCCGGATATGCGCTCGCAGCCGGTCTGCTCTATCCCGAGCGGCAGGTGGTCGTCATGCTCGGGGACGGTGCGGCAGGGTTCAGCTTGGCCGACTGGGACACACTGGTGCGCTTCAACGTCAACGTCACGCTGGTCTGCGGCAACAACGGGATCTGGGGGCTCGAGAAGCATCCGATGAAGTTCCTGTACGGCTACGACGTTGCGGCCGATCTCCGGCCGGAGACGCGCTACGACCAGGTGATGGCCGCGCTCGGCGGGCACGGAGAGATGGTCAACGACCCGTCGCAGATCGGCGATGCGATCGCGCGCGCGCTGGCGACCCCGGGCCCCAGCCTGCTCAACATCGTCACCGACCCCGAGATCGCGTACCCGAGAAGCGCGCTTTTGGCCTAAACCGGCCCGGCGGCCGTCTCGGGCCGCTCTTATACTCGTGACATGTTCGGTGGCGGCGGCAACGGTGCGTGGATGCTCATGCGGCACGGCCGCAGCGATGAGCTCGAGAAGGGTTACAAGCTCGCTCCGGGGACGATCCCGCGCGCGCTGAAGCTGGCCGCGAAGTACAAGTTCGCGATCTTCTGGTTCCTCGCCGTGACCGTCGGCGCTGGGTTCCTCGCGGCCGTCCCGCCGTTGCTGTTGCGCGCGCTCGTCGACCGGGCGCTTCCGCCCCGACACCACGACGGGCACCTCGTTCTGTGGCTGGCCGTCGCGGGGATCGCGGTCGCAGTGATCAGTGCGATCATCGGCTTGGCCTCGCGGTACCTCTCGTCGAAGGTGGGCGAGGGGCTGATCTTCGATCTGCGGACGTTACCAGCCTCATCACGGTGGCCACGACGATCGCGGTGATGCTCTACCTCAACTGGGAGCTCACGCTGCTGGCCTTGGCGCTGCTGCCGGCGTTCGTCTTCCCCTCCAAGCGGGTCGGAAAGCGGCTTCAGCGCATCACGCGGGAGCAGATGGGGCTCAACGCCGACATGAACTCGACGATGCAAGAGCGCTTCAACGTCTCGGGCGCGATGGTCGCGAAGCTCTTCGGTCACCCGGACCGAGAGCTGGAGTCCTTCTCGGGCCGAGCGAGCCGCGTGCGCGACATCGGGGTCAAGATCGCCGTGTACTCGCGGACGTTGTTCGTCACGCTGGCGCTCGTCTCGGCCGTGGGGACGGCCGTCGTCATCTACGTCGGTGGACGTCTGGCCCTCAGCCGCCGGATGTCGACCGGAGACGTCGTCGCGTTCGTTGCCTACGTCGGTGCCCTGTACATGCCGCTGACGCTGCTGACGAACTCCCGTGTGGACCTGATGACGTCCTTCGTGAGCTTCGAGCGCGTGTTCGAGGTGCTCGATCTCCCGCACGCGATCACCGATGCGCCGGACGCCGTGCCGATCGAGGCGCCGCTCGGCCGGATCGAGTTCCGAGACGTCCACTTCCGATACCCGCGCGCGAACGAGGTGTCGCTGGCATCGCTGGAGATGGGCGGCGCGTTCGAGGAAGAAACGACCTCGGGCGAAGTTCTTCACGGCGTCGACTTCGTTGCGGAGCCGGGCATGACGGTCGCGCTGGTCGGTCCGTCCGGTGCCGGCAAGACCACGATGTCGAACCTGATCCCACGTCTGTACGACGTGACGAGCGGCGCGGTCCTCATCGATGGGCTCGACGTGCGTGCGGTCACGCTTGAGAGCCTCCGCGACTCGATCGGCGTGGTCGCCCAGGATCCGCACCTGTTCCACGACACGATCCGCAACAACCTGCGGTATGCGCGCCCCAACGCGACCGATGAGCAGATCGTCGCGGCCTGCAAGGACGCGCAGATCTACGAGCTGATCGCTTCACTTCCCGATGGACTGAACACCCTGGTGGGGGAGCGTGGGTACCGGCTTTCCGGCGGCGAGAAACAGCGCATCGCGATCGCGCGCGTCCTGCTGAAAGCGCCGGTGATCGTGATCCTCGACGAGGCGACGTCGCACCTCGACTCGGAATCCGAGGTTCTGATCCAGCGCGCGCTCGCCGCCGCGCTGGAATCGCGCACGTCGATCGTGATCGCCCATCGTCTGTCCACCATCGTGAACGCGGACATGATTCTGGTCGTCGAAGACGGCCGTATCGTCCAGCGCGGACGTCATCACGACTTGGTCGGGATCCCAGGCACGTACGCCGATCTCTACACGACCCAGTTCGCGCGCGCCGGCGCCGGCTAGAGGAGACTCGGCCTAGGTAACGACCCAGCGGTCGATCGCGACGAACGATCCGTGCGAGGACGACCGGTGCGTGCCTTGGACCACGATCGTCAGCGTGTGGACCGCGTCGCTGAGTCCCGAGAATACCTTCGCTGCACCGTACGTCGTGGTGCCCGAGTAGTTGTCGACCGACAGTCTGAGGATGCCGTCGATGTAGACCTTCGCGCGCCCCATCTGAGGGCCGAGCACCGTGTCCCACTCGACTTGGGTCCCGCGGAACGTGAACGACGCCGTCGAGCCGGCCAAGTCCGACCAAGAGTATCCGCCGGCCGAAGCAGACGATGCCTTCACGACGCCCCACGTATACGACAAGACCGGCGACGCGATGATGGAGCTGCCCGAACGGAATGCGTCGACGGCGACGTCGGTGCCGGTCCCGTGGGATGATCCTTTCGCGCCGCGCGCGCGCACGGTAAGCGTGTGCCTGCCGTACGCGAAGCCGGAAACGGTGAAGGCAGCTCGATAGTGGGTGCTGGTGCTGTAGGAGTTGACCGCCGCGCGCCGGACGCCGTCCACGTACAGATCGGCGATCCCGTAGTTCGGGCCGATGTTCGTGTACCAGGTGATCGAGGAGCCGGTGAACCGATACGAGGCGGATGCACCGGCGACATGGTCGACGACGTAGGAGCCGCCGAAGGCGCTCGACGTCTTGACGACGCGCCACGTGAACGCGGTCGCCGCACCCTCCCCCTGCTGGAACAGTCCGCCGCGGAAGCCTTGCGACGCCTGAGCGACCGCCAAGCCTCCGAAGTCGGTGATGTGCGGCGTCCCGGTGGCAGCGATGTAGACGGTGTAGTGCTGGCCGGGGGTGATGAGCGACGTCGGGCGCAGCGCTGCCGTCTTGACGAAACCGGTCGAGCAGCTTGTCGGGAAGCCGTCCGGATCGGCGCACGTGATCGTTGTGTTGAGGTTGTAGGTGTGTCCGGTGAAGCGGACGAAGGAGTTGCTCGACGAGACGCCGCTGACCGGCTGGCTGAACGTTGCGACCACGGCTCCGTTGATCGTCGAAGGCGTGCTGATCGCGACCGAGGTCGGCCCGGTGATCGAGAAGCATCCGGTGCAGACGCCGTGGCCGCCGTTGTCGGAGTTCGTGAACGTGACGTCGCGCGCGCCGAGCGCCGCGGCGCCTGCGATGTCGATCGTTGCCCGCAGGTTGGTGCTGCTTAGGAAGGAGAGCGACTTGAGCGTGATGCCGGATCCCGAGAAGGCGATGCTCGTGCCGTGCGTGAAGCCCGCACCTACGATGTCGACGACCTGACCGGTCAAACCGGCGCCGCGCTGCGCCGGGAAGAAGGCGACCGCGTGCGGCGGGGGTGAGATGGTCAGGCATCCGGAGCATTTGCCACTCTGGTTATCGTCGTTCATGACGGTCACGTCGCGCGCGCCCAAGACCGCTGTCGACGCGGCGGTAAGCGGAACGGTGATCGTCGTCCCTCCGCCGCCGACCGTTGCGGTTCCGACCGTGATCGCATTCGAGGCGTTGTTGGAGATCAGGACCGTGGCGTTCGGCAAGAATCCCGTCCCCGTGATCGTGTACGTGACCGGGTCGCCGCCGGCCGCAAGGGACGAAGGGCTGACGCTCGAGATGGTGGGAGGCGGCGAAATGGTGAAACACTTGGAACACGTGCTGCTGCCGCCGACGTCCGTGACGATCACGTCGCGAGCCCCCGTCGGCGCGTTGGCGGCGATGGACACGTTGACCGTGTAGCTCGAGCCGGGACCCGACGTCGTCGCGTTGATGGTGATTCCGGTCGCGGGGCTGAAGCTGAACGTCGGCGGGAAGAGGAAGCTTCCGTTCATGACCAGGTTCGCGTTGTTGCTTCCGGGAGGCAACCTGTTCGGGGAAACGGAGCTGACGCTGTCGAAGCCCGCCCACGCGGTCGTCAGCGGTACGACCAACAGGAGCCCCGCGGCCACCAACGTGAGCGAAGCACGGCGAACGTTGCGCGATCTCATCAGCCGATCCTCCGCTCTTCTAACGAACAGGATGCCGAATCGTTGCCTCGAGTACCGGGATCTTCATCCCGATTTCGGTGGGATGTGGTGATGCTGGGACGCAGCGATTGCCGAACCGCCCCCCGAATCTGGGAAGTTCTTGAAGAAGAAGTTAGCTCGGGCGCGAGGGCACCCTGCGCGCGCCAGACGCAGTGGTGAGGACCCCGCGCGGCCGGTGCGAGTCCTTGAGCGCGCGCGCGGCGGCATTGCGACCGGCCATCCCGTGCACCCCGCCGCCCGGGTGCGCCGACGCGGAGCAGAGATAGAGGCTTTTCACCGGCGTCCGGTACCGGAACCACCCGGGGACCGGCCGGAAGATCAGCTGATGGTCGATCGCCGACGAGCCACCGCCGACGTCGCCGCCGACGAGGTTCGGGTCGGCCTCCTCGAGGTCGGCCGGCGTGCGAACGTGTGAGCCGACGATGTGATCGCGCAGGCCGGGCGCATGCTCCTCGAGGCGCGCGAGCACTCGCTCGAGGAACGGCTCGCGCGCGCTCTTCCAGCCCTCGATCTTCTTCCGGCTGCCGCCGTCCCCCTTCGGTGAAGGGGGCACGTGGGTTTCCACCCAGAGCGTGTGGCCGCCCTTCGGCGCGCGCGTTGAGTCGGCGATCGACTGCTGCCCGACGATCAGCAGCGGCACCGCGGGGAGCAGCCCGTGCGCGCCTTCGTATGCTGCGCGCGCCATCGTGTCCAGCGTCCCGGTGAGGTGGTACACGCCGCAGTCGGCCGCTTGCTCAACGATCCACGGCGCGCGCGCGTCGAGTGCAAGGTCGACCTTGAACATCCCGGTGCCGTAGCGGAAGGTCCGGAGCCCGTCGAGGAAGCGCGTGGGCAGGTGCTCGTCCCCGACGAGGTCGTGGAAAAGCGCGCGCGGCCCCGTGTCGGCCAAGATCGCGTGGCGCGCGCGCACGATGCGGCCGCGCGATGTCTCCACTGCGCGCGCGCGCCCCCGCTCGACCACGATCTTCGTCACCGCTTCGCCGCAGTGCAGGTTTCCACCGGCTTCTTCCAGCAAGGACACCAAGCCTTCGCTCAGTCGCCCGGCGCCGCCGACGGGGACCGGCATCCCGTACTGCTGTGCGAGCATCGCGAGGATCAGCGCCATCGGCGTGCTCCCCGCCTGATCGATGCTGAGGTCGGTGTGCGAGTCGCCGCACGCGAACGCCATCTGTCCCGCAAGGGTCGAAAAGCGCTGGCGCGCAACCTCTCCGACCGGCGTGATCATCATGCGCGCCGTGTCGATCGCACCCTTGATCTTGGCCGCGCGCAGGAACCGCAGCGCCGGCCGGATCGAGGGCAACGGCGCGAGCATCGTGTCGAAGAACCGAGTACCGACCCGCTGCCACCACGTGTAGAGCTCGAGCCACGCCTCGCCGTCTTCTCCCAGCCCGTCGGCCGTCCTCCGGAGATCGCGGTGGATGAATGCCCCGTTGTTTGGATTCAGCGCCGCGCCGACGGGGGTCTCGAAGTGCGCCCACGCCACGCGCTTGTCCAGCTTAAGCTCGCGGAACACGGGCGACGAGTGCAACAGGCCATAGAAGGCGGAGAACGGATCGTGGACGTACCCCGGCTTCGTTAGCTCAGCGCTCGCGACTGCGCCCCCGGGCGTCGCGTTCCGCTCGAGCACGACGACGTCCCAGCCTTTGCGCGCGAGCGTGATCCCCGCGGTCAGCCCGTTGGGTCCGGACCCGATGACGACCGCATCGGCCACATCCATCGTCGAGCTCATCAAGGCAGCTCGATGACGGACCCCTCTGCCGCTGCGTAGACCGTCGGCTTGGTTCCGTTGAGCGACGTCACGATGCGGTCGAGGTCGTCGTCGGTGCGATCGGGGTCGTGGTGGTACAGCATGACGGCCTTCGCGCCCGCCTTCCGCCCGAGACCGATCGCGTATTCGATCGCAGAATGGCCGAAGTCTGCGCGCGCCGGGAACTCCTCCGATGTGTACTGCGCGTCGTGGATCAGCATGTCGACCCCTTCAGCGAGGGCGAGCGCGTTGTCGTGATACTCGCCGAACCCGTCGGCGCCGGGCCCGATCGACGTCGGCCAGTGATCGGACATGTATGCGATCGCGCTCGTGCCGTCGCCGACGCGGAAGCCGTACGTGCGGCTGAGCTTGTGCGGGACGTCGAGGGACGTGACCTGGAAACCTTCGATATCGCGCTCGCCCGGCTCGAGGTTCTCGACGGTCCACGTTCCTCGAAGCTCTTCCAGCCGCACGGGGAAATGAGGCGGTGAAACCGCGCGCGCCATGACCGCAGACGCATCGCCCTGTGACGGGATCAGCACGCGAAGCCGGCGAAGTCCGGTTCCGCCGTCGAGCACCAAGTGAGGGTCGTCGTCATCGTGCGCGACGGCGATGCACGACGTTTGCCCCCCGTAACGGATGAACGCCGGGCCCGGTGAAGGCGTCGAGCCTCGGGTCCCGCAGATGAGCAGGCGCACAGCGCGCAGTGTAACCGGTCGCTCTTTCCTCGCGTCTAGACCTGCTGTTCGTCCGCCGGCTCTTCGCGGCGGTGTGTCTTTGCGAGCTCCTCGAGGGCCGCTCGATTGACGTTTTCAGCCGCGGCGACGGCAACGGTGCACTTCGTGAGCGCGCGCAATGTCGCGGTGCGGCGCCCGCCCTCGAGGAGCGCGCGCTCGCCGAGGATCGCGCCGGGTGCCAGCTCGGCGAGGACGTTCCCGTCGACGTCCACCTGCAGGACGCCGTCCAGCAACAGATACAGCTCGTTGCCTTCCTGCCCCTGCTCGGTCAGCGACTTGCCGGCTTTGATCTTGCGCTTCTCCGGCTTCTTGCCGGCTCGCATGATGAGGAACGAGAGCTCGCGTTCGAGCGCGGTCTCGACCGCCGTCACGAGTGCGGGCGAGTCCTCGGCGCCCCACGGCGTGCGCTCGCCGAACGCGTGCTTGGACCAATCCTTGAAGTCGATGAGGCCGCTCTTCGCGGCGAGCTTCCCTTCGTGGTCGTAGATCCAGTGACGTGGGAACGGGCTCGCACCGGTCGCTTCGAACTCGGAGCGCCCGTCCGAGTAGATCGTGAGGCTCAGCGTCGTCCACGCGGTCGGCGCGCTGATCTGGAAGAAAGGCGGGTGCGGGACGGGCCGTGGCGCCGGTGCGCCGGTGCGGCCGCCGGCAGTCTGCACGAATTTCACGTAGTTGGGTCCAACCTCTGGGTCGCGCTGAATCGTCGGGTAGGCCGCGGCGGCGAACGTCATCTCCTTCGAGCCGAGTCGCAACGTCGTCGAACCGATCTGGCCGCCGCCGCTGTATCCGAAGCCGGTGATGCGCGAGTCCCCCCGTGAGGGGAGCGAGCGCCCACCCCATCCTTCGGAGCTGTCTTCGATCTCGATCCACGCGCGCAGCTCGTTCGCGAAGCTTCATACCTGCCTCCTAGCTGACGGTGAGGATGCCGTGCATGCCGGCGGCCCGGTGGCCGGGCACGCGACAGTAGAACTCGTATCGACCGGGCGGCGCGTTCAACGTCACCCGGCGGTTTGCGCCGATCGGAACGTCGACGTTCACGTGGAGCGCGTCGATCGTGAACGTATGCCAGAACAGATCGTGATTGGAAACGGCGACGGATAGCGAGCCGCCCTGCGCGCTCAGCGTCTTCTGCTGGAAGGCCGTGTTCCGCATCTCGACGGTGATGTCGCCGGCGCGCGCGACCTCCGCCTTGGACGTTCGCTGGGAGATCGTGCCCGCGATCAGCGCGACGATGAAGACGGCGATCGTGGCTTGAAGGACGACCGCGGCCGCTCGGCCGCTGGTCTCGGGAAGCCGGTGCCGGAACACCGACCCGACCGCCGCGAGCGCGCCGGACGCGGAGATCACGGCGAGCGACAGCGGGATCAGTAAGTCGACGAAGCGTCCGCGATGCGTGCTGTTGCTCGCGGCGGCGGGGAGCATGAAAACGGCTGCGTCGAGCGACAGGACGCCGATCATGATCACGCCTGCGATGCCGCTCCTGATGCGGAGGAAGAGGATGCCGACGAGGATGGCCGCGGCGAACGCGAGGGCCTCCTTGTCTCGCACGGCGATGCCCACGATCGCCATCACCAGCAGATCCGCTATCGCGGCGTACCGAAGAAGATGGCGCCAGGTGATCCCGGCTGCCTGCTTCGGTTGCGCGACGGTCATGACACCCCCTGTGCCCACGCTCAACCTAGGCCGCACGGACGCTCGAATGAATCGTGGCACCCGGTCTCTGCGACAGAGGGGTGGTACCACCCGGAGGATGCAAGGCTACCTTCCTTGACCTGGAGCGGGGCGTCGGGCCTCAATGGTGACCATGTCTGGGGGACCCATCACCGTGCTGCTCGCCGACGACAATCTCATCGTGCGGGAAGGCGTCCGGGCGCTCCTCGGCATCGAAGCGGACTTCGAAGTCGTCGCCGTTGCGGCCGACTACGACGAGTTGATAGCGCGCGCCGAGGAGCACGTCCCTCACGTGCTCGTGACCGACATCCGGATGCCGCCGAACTTCCAGTCCGAGGGGATCGACGCCGCGAAGGAAGTCCGGAAGCGCAACCCCGGCACCGGGGTTGTCATCCTCTCCCAGTACGACGATCCCGAGTACGCGATCTCTCTGCTGGCCGAAGGGCAAGACGGCTACGCGTACCTGCTAAAGGACCGGGTCGGCGAAGGCGACCAGCTCGCCCACGCGATCCGGACGGTGGCGACCGGTGGCAGCGCGCTCGACCCCAAGATCATCGAGGCGCTGGTGCGACCGGTCTCGACCGAAGGCGATCTGACCGAGACGGAGGAGGAGCTCCTCCGGATGATCGCCGAGGGCCGCCCGCACAAGCGGATCGCGGCCGCGCTCGGGACGACGCCGGCGGCCGTCGCAGCCGACGTCGAGAAGGTCTTCCTCAAGATCGCGCAAGGCGCGAGCGCGGGCGCGTCGGGCGCGCTGCGTCGTCTGCAAACCCTGCACAACGCGATCGTCGACCGCGAAGAGGTGGGCGAGACGCTCGAGCACATGCTGCCGGAAGGGATCTCCGAGAAGCTTCGCCAGATGGGCAAGCATGTCGGCGAAACGGAACGGATGAACGTGACCATCCTGATGTCCGACGTGCGCGGCTATTCGACGATCGCCGAGTACGCCGATCCGATGGCGCTCGCCGGTCAGCTGAACGCGCACCGAGCGTTGTTGATCGACGCGATCCAGGCGCATGAGGGGACACACATGCAATTCACGGGCGACGGTGTGATGGCAGTTTTTGGAGCCCCGTTCCCACAAGAGGACCACGCCGATCGCGGACTGGCGGCAGCGACTCAGATGCTGATGACGCAGAACGAGCTCAACAAGGCCTGGGTCAAGGAGGGACTGACTCCGTTCAACCTCGGCATCGGTCTTTCGACCGGCGAAGTCGCGGCGGCCCTGTTAGGTTCGTCCGAGAGGATGGAGTACACGCTCGTTGGCGATACCGTCAATCTGTCATCTCGTTTGCAGGCACTCGCGCGTCCCGGCGGCCAGATCATCTTGAGCGGCGCTACCTACCGCGGACTGCAAGAGCCCACCAGCATCGACGCGCAAGAGATGGAGCCGACGATAGTGAAAGGTCGCGAGACCCCCGTGCTCGCATATCGCATTCAGGTTGTGGACTATGTGCCTGCATTGGCAGCGGGTGCCGGGATCGAGGGGGAACGGGTATGAGCGATGTCGTTCGGACACAGGATCTGCGGAAAACCTACGAATCCGAAGGAGTGCCGGTGCGCGCGCTCCGAGGCGTCGATATGACGATCGCGCCGGCGGAGTTCGTCGCAGTGATGGGACCGTCGGGCTGCGGCAAGTCGACGCTGCTCAACTTGATCGCGGGCCTCGACAAGCCGTCGGACGGGGAGATCTGGCTCGCCGACGAGACGCTGTCCGACAAGGACGAGAACCCGCTCGCGCGCATGCGGCGGAAACACATCGGGATCGTCTTCCAGTTCTTCAACTTGCTCGAGGGGATGAGCGTGCTGGAGAACGTGACGCTGCCGGCGATCATCGCCGGTTCGTCGCGCAAGTCTGCCGAAACGCGCGCGCGCGACCTTCTCGACCTTCTCGGTTTGGCCGACAAGGCGAAGAACGCACCGGGCGTGCTGTCCGGTGGTCAGCGCCAGCGTCTCGCGATCGCGCGCGCACTGGCGAACCAACCGACGCTGCTCCTTGCGGACGAGCCCACGGGCTCGCTCGACTCGGCAGGCGGCGCCGAGGTCCTCGAGCTCTTCAAGCGACTGCACGACGACGGCCAGACGATCATGCTCGTGACGCACGACGCGAAGGTTGCGTCGGCGGCAGACAGGATCGTGCAGCTGGCAGACGGACGCATCGTGGGTCAGCCAGAGCCGGCTGTCGTTGCGCAAGTGGCGGCCGCGATCGAACCCGAGGCCTAGGAGGCCGGGTACGGGGGAGGCGCGCCGATGGCGCGCCAGATGAGCTCATGAGCGCGGTGTGGATGCGCGCGCGCGCGGAGCTGCGCGCGCGGTGGCGCTCGTCCCTCGGCCTCGCCTTGGTGATCGGCCTTGCCGGTGGTCTCGTCATCGGTGCCGCTGCGGGCGCGCGGCGACAGGATGCGACCTTCCCGTTGTTCCGCGCCTCGGAGAACACGGCGCAGCTCGGGATCGCGAACTCC
>VAYV01000143.1 GCA_005883175.1 Actinomycetota bacterium | reverse complement strand
CCTTGATCATGTCGGCCAAGAGCAGGTGGAACGTATTGCGATCGATCTGGAAGAGCTCCGATTGTTCGAAAGCGCGAACGGACGCAGTCCTGACCGATGCAGTGGCGACGGCAAGCTCGCCGAAGGATTCGCCGGCGCCGAGCACCCGCAGGATGGTTTCCTTCTGGGTTGCCGCATCCGTTTCGTACACCTCGAGCTGCCCGCTACGGACCACATAGAAGGCTTCCGCGCGCTCGCCTTGTCTTACGATCACGTGGCCGGGTCCGACGGATCGCAGCTTGACGCGGCCCGCTAGGTCGCTGAGCGTGTCCTCCGGCACGTCGTCGAAGATCGGCAGCGCATCGATGAGCTCTGCCGCTTCGATCCGCCACGACTGCTCGAAACGGAATCGAACGGCGCGCCAGATCGCTCTGATCTTGCGAGCCAGGAAGCGAACCAGGCCGACCGTGCCTCTGATGAGCGGCCCCCCGACGAACAAGCCGAGGAGTATCAGCAGGATGCGAGTGACCAGCCCTCCGTTCCATAAGGCGATGACGAATCCTCCGAACAGCTCCTTCCAGTACAGCGCTCCGGTGACAAGCAGGGCGGCGCTCGCCACGACCCCGAGGATCCCGTATGCGAGGAGACCGACCTCATTCGAATGGAAGGGCTCTCGCTTCCGGAGCTTCCGGATGAAGTCGTAGCGCAGGAAGGACAGAGAGCGAGGGCGAAGGTCGGGTATTCGCAGCGCGTCGGCGAGGATGTAGTACCCGTCGAGCTCGAGGAGCGGGATCAGGTTGAGGAAGATGAGGAAGTAGTTGAGAACGACGAACTTGTACATCACGTGTCCGACCGCGATGTGAGGCCAGATCAGGATGATCAACGAGCCGATGCCAGCGAGGAACATGTCGGCGTACGGCCCGGCGAACGAAGACGCGATGCGATACTTGGGTTCCATCATCAGCGAATCGGTGGAATCCACGAACCACGCCGGCGATCCGAAATAGATCTGGAACCCGGCGCCCTTGACGCGCCGGCCGTGGCGGACGAGAACGATCGCGTGACCGACTTCGTGCGCAAACGTCAAGAAGTAGTTCAAGGCAAGCAAGATCAGGCCCTCGGCGGCCAGTGACGAGCCGCCGCCGATGCTGAACTCCTTCCGATGCACGACGACGAAAAACGCGACGAGCCCCGCGAGCGAGATTGCCACGGTCACGACGTTCACTAGCGGGTTGAAGAAGACCCGCAAGCCAGCGTTGTGCAGCTTCTCCACAAGGCGCTGCGGGCTGCCGAATTCGATCGTGAGGGTCTTGGCGAAGGTTCGGAATTTGCGGGATACGCTCGTGCCGGGCTTCAGGGCGCGCGCGACGGCGGCGTCGACGTCAACGTACGGGCGATCCAAGAAGTTCCCCTGGTACAGCGTCAGCACGAGATCGGCGACGCCCGAGAGTTCGATCTCACCGGATTCCTCCAGCCGCTGGACGACGATCTCCTCGATCGAGCGGGTCCCGTCCATCAACGCGATGATCTCGGCGTCGCCGGCA
Source organism: Actinomycetota bacterium (assembly GCA_005883175.1). GTDB lineage: Bacteria > Actinomycetota > AC-67 > AC-67 > AC-67 > AC-67. The sequence goes on along the minus strand of VAYV01000143.1, from coordinate 4,040 downwards.
TCGAACTTGTAGTGGATGAGGTCGCGGAGGTTGGCCATCATGACGTAGTCGCCGCTCCGCGCCGAGAACTTCTTGACCTCGATGTCGTCGGCCAGCTTCGGCCGGTCCTTGGCCGGATCGATGCGGTCGGTGAGCGCGCGCCAGACGTCCTTGCCGGCGGCGGGCCGCCGCCGGCGCGTAGTGCGTGCGGTGGTGCGTTTGACGCCGAGCTTCCCCCACACGCCGGGCCAGCTCGCGCGCCCGTCGGGGGCGGCCTCAGCCGTTCCGGGCGCGCGTGCGCGAACGGCCTCGTACACCTGGATCTCGCGTTTTCGCATCCCCAGAACTCCCTCGCCCGTTGGCCGCATCCTCACATCGCGCGCGCTCCCTGGGCAAGGCTTGGGCATCGCTTCCAGGCCGTTTCGGGATGGGCCGAGATGGGCAGCAGGCTCATGAGGGGTGATATCCATGTCGATCGGACTCTTCTTCTTGCGCGTCGTCGTCGGCGCATTGTTCGTAGGCCACGGGACGCAGAAGCTCTTCGGGTGGTTCGGGGGCGGCGGCCCTGAGGGCACGGGCCGTTTCTTCGAGCAGATCGGATATACGCCCGGCCGAAAGATGGCGTACCTCGCCGGTATGTCGGAAGCGGGAGGCGGCGCCCTGATGATCCTCGGCTTCCTCACGCCGCTCGCCACCGCGGCCATCGTCGGCGTGATGGTGGGGACGTTACCGGTGCACGTGCCGAAGGGCTTGTGGAACACGAACGGGGGGTACGAGCTTCCGCTCGTCTACGCGACGGCGGCGATCGCCCTCGCATTCGCCGGTCCGGGCCGAGCGTCCGTCGACTCGGCTATCGGTTGGACGGCGACGGGTGCGGCGATCGGAACGGCTGCGGCGGCGTTCGGCTGCCTTACCGGCGTCGTCATGCTGGCGGTGCGCGCGGGTCGCAAGCAGCTTGCCGAAGAGGAGCAGCAGCCACAGCAGCGGCGCGCGGCATAGCTCAGCCTTCTCGGCCCTTCTTCACGAACCGCCACGCGGTCGGAAGTACCGCAGCCGCGAGGCCGAGCTTTATCGCGTCGCCGATGATGAAGGGATAGAGGCCGTACTCGTACGCCTTCGTCGAGCTAACATGTAGCGCAGCGGAGAGCCACGGCACACCGAACGCGTAGATGATCACTTCTCCGATAAGCATCGCGCCGATCGAGCTGCCGATGTTGCGGTCCCAGCCCCGCTGCGAGAGGAAGCCGACGACGATCGCGGCGACGACGAATCCCCAGAGGTAGCCGCCCGACGCGGATGAGGCGGCGAGGATGCTCACGCCGTGCTTGCCCTGGGCGAAGAAGTGCGCGCCGGCCGCGCCTTCCGCCAGGTAGAGGAGCAGCGATGCGCCTCCTCGCCACGCGCCGAGACTCGCGCCGACGAGGAGAACGCCGAGGGTTTGGCCGGTGATCGGGACCGGGGTGAAGTGAAGGACGATCGAGATCTGTGCAAGGCCGGCGACGATCAGGCTGCCGGCGACGATGGAGATAACGTCGAAGGCGATGCGGCTGCGCGCGCCTGTCGGACGCGCGATCGCCGGTGCGAATGCGGTCATTGCGGCTCCTTTCCCCCGTGGGGCCTGCGCAACGCTACCAACGCTTGTCCGTCGCTCCAAAACGTCGAGGATGTTCAGGAAGGAAGAACGAGGCGCACCTCGACCGCCTTGAACGAGGCCCACACGGCGCCACCTTCCTTCAAGCCGAGGCGCGAGACGGAGCCGGAAGTCACGTCCGCGATGAGGGGAGGCGACGCCTCGATCCGGATGCGCGCTCGCTGCCCGTCGTCGGCGATCGACCGGATCGTGCCGTGGATGACGTTGCGTGCGGAGGCTTCGGAGGGCTGCTCGGGATACAAGACGACATCCACCGGTCGCAGCAACGCCGTCACGTCTTCGACCGCCGAGTCCAGCTCCGCGGGACACGAGACGACGATCGCGCCGGCGTCGGTCTGCAGTCGGGCCGCGCCGTCGCCCATCGGTTCGAGCCGGCCGGTGAAGAGATTGATACCGACGAGCTCGGCGGCGTATTCGCTCCGCGGTGCTCTTCGGATGTCGTCGACTGTTCCCTTCTGACTTACGCGGCCGCGTTCGAGCACGACCATGTCGTCCGCGAGCGTGAGCGCGTCGACCGGGTCGTGAGTAACGACGATCGCGATGCCGCTGAAGGTCGCGAGCACCTTCACGAGCAGCGCGCGCACGTCGGTCCGCGCGCGCACGTCGAGCGACGATAGCGGCTCGTCCAGCAGCAGAAGCGCCGGCTCGTGCGCGAGCGCCCGCGCGATCGCAACGCGCTGCGCTTCGCCGCCCGAAAGCTCGGCCGGGCGCGCGTTCGCACGGTGCTCGAGGTCCATCGAGCGAAGGAGATCCCGCGCGCGTTCCCGTGCCTCGCCGGCGCGCATCCCCCGCGCGCGCAGGCCGAACGCAACGTTCTCGATCGCGGACATCGTGTCGAACAGCACGCGGTCCTGGAAGACGACGCCGGCGGATCGGTCGCGCGGGGGGACGTGCGTCGTGTCGTCGTCGAGCACCATCCCGTCCAGCGCGACGGTCCCACGCTCGATCGGCGCAAGCCCCGCGAGGACACGCACCAGTGTGGTCTTGCCTGCGCCGTTCGGGCCGACGAGCGCGAGGGGGCGGCCCCGTTCGGCTTCGATCGAGGCCTCGACCACGAAGTCGGCGGCGACGCAACGGACGTCCGCGCGCAAGCTCATCGCGCTAAGAACCTCCCGCGGAGCGCGACCAGGGCAACGAGCGAGAGAGCGACGAGCATCAGCGACATCAAGATCGCGGCGCCGGGATCGCTCTGCATCGCTTCGAACACCGCGAGCGGCAGGGTCTGCGTGCGCCCACGGATGTTCCCCGCGAACGTGATCGTGGCGCCGAACTCCCCGAGGGCGCGCGCCCACGCAACGACCAGTCCCGCGACGATCTGCGGCGCGAGCGCCGGCAGCGTCACGCGGCGAAGGACGTACCAGCGCGACGCGCCGAGAGTCTCGGCCGCGTCCTCCTTGCGGCGATCGAGCGCGCGCACACCGGCCTCGACGGTCAGGATCAGCAGCGGCGTCGCGACGAACGCCGAAGCGAGGATCGCACCGGCCGTCGTGAACGGCAGGCGGATGCCGATAGCGGCGAGGCCGCGTCCCAGCACACCGCGCCGTCCGAAAGCGGCGAGCAGCCCGACCCCGGCCACCACCGGCGGCAAGACGAGCGGCAGCAGGGCGAGGCTACGCACGATCGAGCGTCCGGGGAAACGGGCGCGCGCGAGCACCAGCGCAACGGGGACGCCGAACACCAGCGCCAGCGCGGCTGCGGCGAGCGAGACCTCGAACGAAACGATGAGCGCCGTTCGCGGTCCCGACGCGCCGAGGCGGCCGATATCGCTCCACGGCGCGCGCGCGGCGAGCGCGACGAGCGGAAGAGCGACCGCGACGACGGCGAGCGCCGCGAGGACCTTGACGGCTGCCGGAAGATCTCTCATGCGGACGCCTCGAACCCTGCGCGGTGCAGGATCGCTTCACCCGCCCCGGTCACGTACGCGACGAACGCGCGCGCGAGCGCGGCGGCCTTCGTCCCGCGTACGACGCCGATGTCGTAGACGGCCACGACGTTGTCTTCCTCCGGTATCGGCACCGCGTCCACCGAGCGCGCGACGGACGGTGTGACGTCGGTTGCGTACACGATCCCCGCGTCGGCGTCGCCCGACGAGACCTTGCCGACGACGCCTTCGACATCTTGCTCGTTCGACGCGACGTTCCGCAGCGCCCCGCGCAGCCCCGCGTTCGACAGCGCCTGCCGCGCGTAGTCGCCTGCCGGAACGCCGGGCGCGGCGAGGACCAGTCGCACGCCGGTTCTCGCCAGGTCGCCGAACCGCGCGATGTGGGCGGCGTTATCGCGCGGCACGATCACGATCAGCCGGTTGCGCGCGAAGTCGGCGCGCGCAAGCACACCCGGATCCTTCTCGACCGCATCGAGCCATCTCGGTGCAGCGGACGCAAAGACGTCGATCGGAGCGCCCTGCTGGATC
>VAYV01000055.1 GCA_005883175.1 Actinomycetota bacterium | reverse complement strand
GTGCCCTGCCCGATGACGGCGATCCTGATGTTGCGCTCGACGAATTCTTGATGACGGTCGCGCAACTGCGCGATGTGCCGGCGGCAGAACGGTCAGCCGTAGTGCCGAAGGAAGACCAACGCGAGCGGCCCGCCGGTCCACAGCGAAGACAGGAGCGTCGGGGTGCCATCGAGGGCGTAGACCTCGGCGTCGGGCGCGGGATCGCCGGCATCTGGGTGCACGGGCGCGAAGCGTATCGTCCGGAGGTCGCCCAACGAAATCGCGTTCGGACGGATACCCTGGATGCGTCGTGACCTTCCCCTTCGAGATCGGTGGCCCTTCCTTCCGCGCCCGCCAGGTGCGTTCGTGGGTCTTCCACCGGTTCGCGCGCTCGTTCGACGAGATGACCGACCTCCCGCTCGGAGAGCGCGAGCAGCTCGCGCAGCGCTACCCTTCGATCCGGCCGGAACCCGTCGCGACGTGGGAAGCGGACGGCGGTGAGACCCGTAAGGCCCTCTTCGACGGCTCCTACGAGACCGTTGCGATGCGGTATCCGGACCGGCGAACGGTGTGCGTATCGTCACAGGCCGGCTGTGGTCTCGGCTGCACGTTCTGCGCGACCGGGCAGATGGGGCTCGTCCGTAACCTCACTGCGTGGGAGATCGTCTCGCAGGTTCTGTGGGCGGCACGCATATTCGCCGAGCGGCCGACGAACGTCGTGCTGATGGGGATGGGCGAGCCGCTCGCCAACTACGATCACGTCGTGGGCGCGATCCGGACGATCAACGATGACGTCGGCATCTCTGCCCGCAAAATCACCGTTTCAACTGTCGGACTGGTCCCTCAGATCGAGCGGCTTGCCGCCGAGCCGTTCCCGGTTACCCTCGCGCTCTCATTGCACGCGCCGGACGATGAGACGCGCAGCGCGCTCGTCCCGATCAACAGGCGCTGGCCGGTCGCCGAGTGCGTGAAAGCCGTGAAGTCGTTCCGTCGGGCGCACGGGAGGCGCGTGACGATCGAGTACGCGATGATCGACGCGGTCAACGACGCGCCGTGGCAAGCGAAGCGGCTCGCCGATCTCGTGCGCGGGTCGGACATCCACGTGAACCTCATCCCGCTGAACCCGACGCCGGGCTTCGGCGTGCCGCCCTCGCCGCGCGTCGAGGCGTTCGCGCGCGAACTGCGGGGTCTCGGGGCCAACGTCACGATCCGCGACACGCGTGGACGGGACATCGACGCGGCGTGCGGGCAGCTCGCCGCGGAAGCGGTCGCGCGCGGCTAAAGCCGGCTCAGCGTTTCGCCGGCGAGCGCGACGGTCTCGAGGTCGTAGGCGTCGGGCAGGTTCACGATGAGGCCGTCGAGCCCTGCTTCGCGGAGTTCTCGCGCTTGCGCGCGCAGCTCGTCGGGCGTGCCCGCCATCCCGATGATCCTGAAGCGATCTGCGCCTCGCAGGTCACGAACCGGCTTGGCTTTCTCGGCGGCGTGGTTCGCGTTCCGGTCGATGATCAGCGTTTTCAGGGCAGTACGACAGATCTCACGCGGGTCGCGGCCGACGGCGGCGCAGTGCTCGTCGAGGATCTTCATCTTGTGCCGGATCGTCTCCGCGTCTCCGAAAACGTTGCACGCGTCCCCATAGCGCGCGACCGAACGCAACGTGCGCTTCTCGCCGCTACCGCCGACCATGATCGGGATGCCGTCCGGACGCACCGGGCGCGGCACGTTGTGCGCCTCGTTGATCTCGTAGTAGCGGCCCTTGAACGACGGCGCATCCTGCGTGAACATCAACCGGCAGATCTCGAGAGCTTCGTCGAGGCGATCCATCCGTTCGGCGACGGACACGCGCTCGATGCCGTAGTGCTCTTGCTCGTTCTCGTTCCAGGATGCACCGATGCCGAGCACGGCGCGGCCGCTTGATAGGACGTCGAGCGACGTCACCATCTTCGCGAGCACGGCGGGGTTGCGGTAGAGGACGCCGGTGACCAGCGTCCCGAGGTTCACACGCTCCGTGCGCGCCGCGATGCCGGCGAGAACGACGTATCCCTCAAGGATCGGCGCAGCCGGGTCGCCCATGATCTGCTCGAAATGATCCATCACCCAAACCGAGTCGAACCCGGACGCTTCCGCGGTGCGCGCGATGTCGGAGACACGCTCGAACAGCTCGCCCGGCGCGACGCCGGGGAAGTCGAACAGCGGGATCTGCAAACCGAGCTTGATGTCGAGCTTCGTCATCCAAGGAACTCCTTCAGCAGCGCTGCGACCCGTTCGGGCCGTTCTTCGGGCACGAAGTGGCCGGCGTCGGGGATCGTAACCAGCTTCGCCCGCGGGATGTCGCGCGCGATCCCTTCCGCGAGGGTCAGGGGAAGCGCCGGGTCTTTCTCTCCCCAGATCACCAGGGTCGGCGCCTCGATCGAGCGGTGCGGGCCGCCGGGCCGTGCCCGCCCAGGCAGCTTGCTCGCGATGATGCGACGCGTCACCGTTCGGTAGTAGGCGAAGGCCGACCGTTTCCGTTCGAGCGACCGGTAGGCATCGTGGTACTCGGCGAGCGCTTCGGGCTCGAACGCCTCCTTGTTGACGGAAGCTGCTCGAAGGACCAGGTCGATCCAGCGATCCCCGGCGGCGGTCGTCAGGGCCTCGGGCAACAGCGGCGCGTTGAAGAAGAGCATGTGCCAGCCGCGCCGGAGGTCGACCTTCCGGAACGGCGAGTTGATCACTGCGAGCCGCTCGACCTTGTCGGCGTGGTCGAGGGCAAGACGGAAGGCCACGCCGCCGCCCCAGTCGTGCCCAACAACGCCAGCGCGGGGAACCCCTGCGGCGTCCATGAACGCGGCTACCGTGTTCGCGAGCGTCGCCGAGTCGTAGGACGTCGGGCGCGCGCTGCGGCCGTAACCGGGAAGGTCGGGCGCGAGCACATGGTGCTCGGCCGACAATGCGCCGGCGACCTTGTCCCAGCAGCGACTCAGCGCGGGGAACCCCTGCGGCGTCCATGAACGCGGCAACCGTGCTCGCGAGCGTCGCCGAGTCGTAGGACGTCGGGCGCGCGCTGCGGCCGTAACCGGGAAGGTCGGGCGCGAGCACATGGTGCTCGGCCGACAATGCGCCGGCGACCTTGTCCCAGCAGCGACTCGTCTCGGGGAACCCGTGAAGCAACACGACCGGCGAGCCGCTTCCCGATTCTCGGACGAAGATCGCGGTTCCTGCGGCGTCGACGGTTCGTTCGCGCACGGTGGGCACGGCTGCCATTCAACCTCACGCGGAGTCGCCGGCCCAAAACACCGCGCTCCAGCGTTCGATCGGCGGCGTAGAATCGCGGCGCCATGGCACCCGACAAGCCCGTCGACGCGATGCGCGCGACCCTCGTGGCGATCGCGCCCGGCACGGGTCTGCGCGACGGCCTCGAGCGCATTTTGCGCGCGCAAACCGGCGCGCTCGTCGTGCTCGGCGACAACGCCGTCGTGCAACAGGTCTCGTCGAGCGGCTTCGGGATCGGTGAGGATTTCTCTCCGCAACGTCTGTCCGAGCTCGCGAAGATGGACGGTGCCATCGTCGTCTCGCCGGACGCGGCGAAGATCGTGCGCGCGAACGTGCATCTCGTGCCCGACCCGAGCATCCCGACGATGGAGAGCGGTACGCGTCACCGCACCGCGGAGCGGGTCGCGCGCCAGACGGGCTTCCCGGTCGTCGCCGTCAGCCAGAGCATGCACATCGTCACCGTCTACGTGGACTCGCAGAAATGGGTGCTCGAGGACGTCACCGCGTTGCTCACGCGCGCGAACCAAGCCTTGCAGACGCTCGAGCGATACAAGCAGCGGCTCACGGAGGTCGCATCGAACCTCTTGGCGCTGGAAGTCGAAGATCAGGCGACCTTGCGCGACGCCGTGACCGTCGTTCAGCGGATCGAGATGGTCGGCCGGATCGCATCCGAGGTCGAAGCGCTCGTCGTCGAGCTTGGGACCGAAGGCCGGCTGATGCGGCTGCAGCTCGAAGAGCTGATGGGCGGCGTTGAGACCGAGCGAAGGATGCTCGTGCGCGATCACGTCGCACAGAAGCGGATGCGATCCTTCGACGCGGTGCTGAGCGAGCTTTCCGCGCTGTCACCGGAAGACTTGCTCGATCCGATCGCCGTCGCGCGCGCACTCGGATACCCGGCCTCACCGGAATCGCTGGACGCCGCCTCCTCGCCGCGCGGCTACCGGATCCTTTCGAAGATCCCCCGTTTGCCGATGTCGGTGGTCGAACGCATCGTGTCCGCATTCGGACGGTTGCCGAAAGTGATGTCTGCGTCGAACGACGATCTGCTCGCGGTCGAAGGCGTCGGTGCTGCGCGCGCGTCGCTGGTGAAAGATGGTTTGATCAGACTCGCTGAATCCAGCATCCTAGATCGCTATCTGTAACGATTAACGGCCGTTTACCAGGGAGTTTCGGTTGCCGGGTCTCGGTTTCTCTGGTATCTTTTAGGTTCCCTCATGAGCAAACGCGCATTTCGTGTCGGTGACAAAGTCGTCTATCCCCACCATGGGGCGGCCGTCATCGAGGGTACCCAACAGCGGGTGATCGAGGGCGAGACCAGGGAATACTGGGTGCTCCGGCTTTCGTACGGCGACCTCACCCTGATGGTTCCAACCGACGGTGCAGATGAGGTCGGTTTGCGCGGAGTCGTTCCGAAGAACGAGCTCGAGCAGGTTTATAAAGTCCTCCAGTCCAAGAAGCAGGCACCCGCGCCGTCGAACTGGAGCAGGCGTTTCAAGAGCCACGTCGAAAAGCTGCGCTCGGGCGACATCTACCAAGTCGCGGAAGTCGTGCGGAACTTGTCCAATCGCGACAAAGACAAGGGCCTTGCCGCCGGTGAGAAGCGAATGCTCACGAACGCGCGCCAGATCCTCGTGTCCGAGCTGACCTTCGCGGCGGGCGTCAAGGAGGAGAAAGCCGAGGCCATGCTGGATGAGATCCTTGGGACAACGCCGGCGAACAACTGATCGAGCAGCTTCCACCGCGGCCGTGCCCACGGTCGCGTTTTTCTTTTCCGGCTCTGTCACACTGGGGCCGTGAGCTCTCCCGAGGAACGGCAGCCACCGCGCCGCAGCGCGGTCGTGCTGGTCGAGCTCATCCGATTCGTGATCGTGGTGCTGTTCACAGCGCTGGGCTACCAAGTGTCTCGCTCGCTCGTCGCCGATAAGACGTCGGCGCGGATCATCGTCGGGACGATCCTAGGCTCGGGGATCGGGTACGTGATCGGAGGCGTCCTCGGCCGCGGGACGGGGACGCTCGTCGGTATCGCCGAGAAACGCATCGCTTCGATCCCGGGCGCCGACATCGTGTCCGGCGGTCTCGGTCTGGTCGCCGGCGTGATCATCGCCACCGTTCCGGGACTCTTCCTCCTTTTGCTGCCGTCACGCGCGGTGGGCCTTCCGATCCTTGCGTTCGTCGAAGTGGTCTTCGGCTATCTCGGCTACCGCATCGGTGTGACCAAGCGTGAGGACGTGCTCCAGCTCGTCGGGCTCACCTACCGCACGCGCGCGGCCGACCTGCGCATGCTCGACACCAGTGCGATCCTGAACACTCAGCTGCTCGACTACGTGCGCGCGGGGTTGATCCGCGGCACGGTGCTCGTGCCCACGTTCGTGTTAGAGGAAGCACAGGGGATCGCCGACGCGGCCGATCCAGTCCGCCGGCAGCGCGCGCGCCGCGGTCTCGAGGCCTTGGCGGCGATCCGCGGCGATCGTGACCGACGACTCGGCGTTGGCGCACGTGGCCGAGCTCCAAGGCGTCGAAGTCGTTCACCTACGCCGCGTCGCGGCAGCGCTGCGCCCCGCGGTGCTTCCCGGCGAAGCGATCCGTGTCGAGCTGAGCCGCGTCGGAAAGGAAGCCGGCCAGGCCGTCGGCTACCTGGACGACGGCACGATGGTCGTGGTCGCCGACGCGAGCGCGCGCGTCGGAACGATCGTGGACGTGCTGGTGAACCGCGTCGTCCCGTCGTCGGGCTGCCGGATGATCTTCGGGTAGCTGGCCGAACCGGGCGCCGCCCCGGCGCAGGCCGAGGAACGGCGCGCGTGAACGACTGGGCGATCATCGTGTCGGCCGGCCGGGGCGCGCGCTTCGGCGACGACGGCGTGCCGAAGACCTTCCGGCCGCTTGCGGGGCTGCCGATGTACGTGCATTCGCTGCGCGCGTTTGAAGCGGTTCCTTCCATCGCCGGGATCGTGCTGGTGGTCCCCGACAACTGGCTCGAATACGCGATGGAGCACAGCATGGGCGAAGCGACGCGCGCCGCGGTCGAGATCACGCCCGGCGGCGAGACGCGTCAGGGGTCCGTGCGCGCGGGACTCGCGCGTGTCCCGCTCGACACAGAGCGCGTCATCGTGCACGACGCGGCCAGGCCGCTCGTGACGCCCGAGCTGATCGACAGCTCGCTCGCAGCGCTGAAGGACGCCGACGGTGCGGTCTGCGCCGTGCCGCTCGTCGACACGCTGAAACGCGCGAAGGGGTCCGTCGTCGACGCGACCGTCGCGCGCGCAGAGCTGTGGCGCGCGCAGACGCCGCAAGCGTTCATCGCGAAGGTTCTGCGCGAGGCGCACGACCGTGCCGCCGGCGACGACGCGACGGACGACGCCGCACTGGTGGAAGCCGCCGGTGGGCGCGTCGTCCTTGTTTCCGGCGATGAGCGGAACATCAAAGTGACCACGCCGGCCGAGCTCGAGCTGGCCGAAGCGCTGATGCTCGGCACGCGGGTGCGCCCGTGAGAGCCGGCATCGGGTTCGACGTCCACGCGTTCGCCGACGGGCGGCCGCTCGTGCTCGGCGGCGTGACGATCCCGAGCGCGCGCGGCCTCGACGGGCACTCCGACGCGGACATCCTGTGTCACGCCGTGGCCGACGCGGTCCTGGGTGCGGCAGCGTTGGGCGACTTGGGGTCACACTTCCCCAGCAGCGACGAGCGGTGGAGGAACGCAGCGAGCACGGAGCTCCTCGCAAAGGCCGTCGAGATGGCCGCAGACGCCGGCTTCCGCGTCGTGGCGATCGATGCCACGATCGTGCTCGAGCAGCCTCCCCTGGCCCCCTACCGAGACGAGATGCGAAAGCACCTTGCCGAGTGCTGCCGGGTCGACGTCGCGGACGTTTCCGTCAAAGCGACGACGGCGGACGGCCTGGGGCTCGTCGGCCGCGGCGAAGGCGCAGCTGCGCTGGCCGTTGCCACGCTGGACGCTCGGTAGGAGCCGCGCGCGATGCCGCTCGTCGTTCATAACACCCGGACGCGGACCAAGGAGCTCTTCGAGCCGATCACGCCCGGCCGCGTCGGGATGTACGTGTGCGGGCCCACGGTGTACGACGAGCCGCACCTCGGGCATGCGCGCGCCGCCCTCGCGTTCGACGTCATACGGCGGACGCTTGAGTACCTGGGCAATCGCGTGACGTACGTGCAGAACATCACCGACGTCGACGACAAGATCTTGAACCGCGCTGCCGAAGAAGGCGTGTCCCCGTGGGAGATCGCGGAGCGATACACGCGCTTGTATGAGGAGGAGATGCGGCGGCTCGGGGTGCGCGCGCCGTCGATCACACCGAAAGCGACGGGGCACATCACCGACATGGTCGAGCTCATCGCGCAGCTGCTCGACGCTGGATTCGCCTACACCGTCGACGGCGGGGATGTGTACTTCGCGGTCGAGAAGCTGGCCTCGTACGGATCGTTGTCGGGCCGCTCATTGGAGGACATGCGCGCCGGCGAACGCGTGGAGCCGGACGCTCGCAAGCATCACCCGATGGACTTCGCGCTGTGGAAGGGCTCGAAGGAGTGGCAGGTTTCGTGGCCGGCTCCCTGGGGACCCGGACGTCCGGGCTGGCACATCGAGTGCTCGGCGATGAGCATGAGGTACCTCGGCGAGACGTTCGACATCCACGGCGGCGGGCAAGATCTGTTGTTCCCGCACCACGAGAACGAGTGCGCGCAGTCCTCAGCGGTCACCGGGAAGCCGCTCGCGCGCTACTGGCTGCACAAC
>VAYV01000054.1 GCA_005883175.1 Actinomycetota bacterium | reverse complement strand
CTTCGTTTCTTTCTTCTCCGCGGGCTTCGACGTATCAGACGTCGATCCGTCCGAGCCGCCTTCCTTGTCCTTGGTGCTCGGGCTGAGGGTCTTCCGCGAACGATTGTCGGTGGAGTAGAAGCCGGAGCCTTTCAGGACGACCCCGACCGGGTGATAGACGCGCTTGAGCTTGCCTCCGCAGGCTTCGCAGGTCTCGAGGGGCGGGTCGGTGAACCGCTGAACGACCTCGTAGCGACGGTGGCAATTGGTGCATTCGTACTCGTAGGTGGGCACGAGGCCAGTGTAGCAAGGGGAAAACGCCGAACCCGGCCCTACTCGAGCCGGCGGCGACGGATCGCGCGCTCCTCGGTGACGACGACATCGACGGGTTCGTCGTGGTCCTCGATCGGTATCGCGTCCACCACCTGTACGTCGAAGCAGATCCCCACGCGGGGGACCGAGCCGGCTGCTCGAAGGAACACGTCGTAGAAGCCACCGCCGTACCCGAGTCGGTTGCACTGCTCGTCGAACGCGACGCCGGGGACGATCACGACGCCGGCCGAGTCGGGGGAGACGGGCAGGCGCGCGCGCGGCTCGGGGATGCCGCGGTAGCCGGGCTCGAGCTCGTCCAGGGACGAGATCGCGGTCGCGCGCAACGCGCCGTCGTCCGCGACGAAGGGGAGGAGCAGCCGCTTCCCCGTCTTCAGAACGGCTTGGAGGAGCATCGCCGTCGGCACCTCCGACGTGATCGACACGAAGGCGAGGACGGGGTCGGCTTCGGACACTTCGGGCAGATGGAGCAGGCGGCCGATCAGCGCGACCCCGCGTTCGGCTCTGTCGGCCGGATCGAGCTGGCCTCGGCGCGACAAGACCAGCCGGCGGATCGTTGCTTTTCTAACGGCCGTTTCCATGCTGCGTCAGTAAGCCACAAAAGGGCGGCCGGGTACAGTTCGCGCCACCGAGGTCCGACATTTCTGTTAGATGCCCAATTTTGACCAAAGAACGACGATGCCTTCTCATATGTCCATCCGTTCACGAGGCCGAGGATGAAACTCAGAGCTCGGTTACTTGCGGCGTTCGCGGTCGTGCTGACCGTGGCCGCCGGTGTCTCGTTGCTCGTCACTCCTATACCCCTGCGCGACCGGCTTCTCGCCTTCGGGGTGGTGATCGTCGTCGGGCTGGTGATCGCGTTCGCCGTGGCCGAGATGCTGGCGAGGCCGCTCGGGGATCTAAGCGAGACGGCCTCGCGGGTCGCGAAGGGAGATCTCACCGCGCGCGCGCACGCTCGCAGCGACGACGAACTCGGCGCGCTGGCAGCCTCGTTGAACGAGATCGTCGAGAACCTGCGCGCGCAGACAAACGAAGCAGATACCTCGCGCGATGAGGTGCGCCGGTCGGTGCGGCGACTCGGCGAAGCGCTGCGCGTCACGCACGTCGATATGCGCAAGATGCTGTCGGTCGTGCTTGAAACCGCGCTCGTCGCGGTGGAAGGCAAGGCGGGTGCAGTGTTCCTCCTGAGCGCGCGGCGCTCGGAGCTGTACGTGAAGGTCGGGCGCCATCTGGCGCCCCAGATCGCCGAGCAGCGCATCCCGCTCGGGCGCGGTCTCGTCGGCTGGGCGGCCGAGCATCGTCAAGCGGTGCTGATCCCATCGACCGACGCGCCGGTGCCGGAAGACCCCGAGCCGACCGAAGCGACCGCGCTAGCGGTTCCGTTGGAGAGCCAGTCGCAGCTGCTCGGCGTCTTGGCCATCTACGGACGCACCAATAACGTTCCGTTCGGGAACGAAGATCTCGAGACGATCACGTCGCTGGCGCGACAAGCCGGCGTCGGTATCGAGAACGTCTTGCTGCACCAAGAAGCGCAGCGCTTGTCGATCACCGACGGCCTGACTGGGATCTGGAACTACCGCTACTTCCAGATGCAGATGGCGCAGCATTTCGCTGCGGCCGTTCGGTTCGAGCATCGCCTGTCCCTGCTCGTGATCGACATCGACCGATTCAAGGACGTCAACGATCGGTACGGCCACCAGCGCGGCGATACGACCTTGATCGAGCTTGCCCGTCGCGTCGTCATGCACACCCGGCTGAACATCGACACGCTCGCGCGCTACGGCGGCGAGGAGTTCGTGTTGATCCTGCCGGAGACCGGCCTGCAGGGCGCGCGCATCGTGGCCGAGAAGATCCGCGAAGAGGTCGCCGCCACGCCGTTCGGTGAGGACGACGACGAGCCGATCGGCGTCAGCGTCTCGATCGGGTACGCCTCGTACCCGGAGCATGGTTTAACCCAGCAGGCTTTGGTCGATGCTGCCGACAAGGCGATGTACGAAGCCAAGGCGCGCGGCCGGAACCGTGTGGTCGGAGCAGAAGAGCTCGGTTTCTAGAGGATTGCCCGCGCGCTGCGGCTCTCCATAGACTGCGGCACCCATGACGGTTACCAAAGCGGTTATCCCCGCCGCCGGGCTCGGCACCCGGTTCCTTCCGGCTACCAAAGCGCAGCCGAAAGAGATGCTTCCGGTCGTGGACAAGCCGACCATCCAGTACGTGGTCGAAGAGGCGGTCGGCGCCGGCATCACCGACATCCTGATCGTGACCGGCCGGGGCAAGCGCTCGCTCGAGGATCACTTCGATCGCTCCATGGAGCTCGAGCGCATGCTCGAGGCGAAAGGGAACTTCGAGCAAGCCGAAGCGATGCGCGCGATCAGCGACATGGCCGACATCCATTACATCCGCCAGAAGGAGCCGAAGGGTTTGGGGCACGCGGTTCTCGTGGCCGAGCGGCATGTGGGCGGCGAACCGTTCGCCGTGCTGCTCGGTGACAACATCATGGCCGACCCGCTTCTCGAGCCGATGGTTAAGGTGTACGAGCAGTACGGGCGAAGCGTCGTCGCTTTGCAAGAAGTCCCGCGCGACCAGGTGTCTGCGTACGGCATCGCCGCGTTCGAGCCGATCGACGACTCGCTCGTGAAGGTGGTCGACATCGTGGAGAAGCCGGCCGTCGACGTCGCGCCGTCGAACCTCGGTGCGATCGGCCGGTACGTTCTCACGCCGGAGATCTTCGACGCGTTGCGCGCGACGCCGCCCGGCGTCGGCGGCGAGATCCAGCTGACGGATGCGATCCGCAACCTCGCTCTCGCGCAAGCGGTGTACGGCTACATCTTCGAAGGCACGTTCTACGACATCGGCCGCAAGCTCGACTACCTGCGCGCGACGGTCGAGATCGCATCCGAGCGCGACGATCTGCGCGCGGAATTCCTGGACTTCCTCGCCGACTTCGTCATCCGAAAGAAGCTCGTCTAGGCCTCTAGGCTCACGCGCTCGCCGGTAGCTCGACGATGAAGCGCGCACCGCCCCCGGGCCTATCCCCCACACGGAACCGGCCACGGTGCAGCCGTGCGATCCGCTCGATGAGCAAGAGGCCCGAGCCGGGTGCCGGTCTCCCGTCGGGATCAGTCGTCAGGGAGAGCCCGACCTTCAGATCGACCGGCATTCCCCGGCCCGAGTCCTCCACCACGAGCGAAACGACACCGCCCCCGGATCGCACGCGGATCCAGATGTCGGAGGTCGGCGGTGTGTGCAGCAGCGCGTTCGTGAACAGGTTTTCCACCAGCCGCTCGAGAAGCGCCGTGTTTCCGTCGACGGTTCCTCCCTCGGCGCTCACGTGGATCTCTTGTGTGGAGGGACGCGCGCGCCGAAGCACGTCGGCGACGATGCCGCCGAGATCGATGCGGCTCCAGCCGGGCTTCCCCATGACGCGTAGATCCTCGGAAACGGAGAGAAGCCGCCGCAGCACTTCTTCGATCCGCTCCGCGTTGTCTGCGATCCGCTTCACCGCCTCGCGATCGGCCTTGCTCATCCTCGTGGCATCGCGGCGAAGGGTCTCGGCGAAGCCTGCGATGACGCTCAGCGGCGGCCAAAGGTCGTGACCGATCGCCGACAGCAAGGCATCCTTCGTGTCGTTCGCGATGCCGAGCAGCTCGTTGTCTGCTCGTTTCCGACCGCGCGCTGTTTGTGCTTCCTCAAGAACGATCGATGCCACGGCTCTCTCCTCCTCTTGATCCCGCACGGCTCAGCCAGCCTTGCCAGGCCGCGTCGGGTTCCAGACCTATGTGCAGCGCTTCCGTTACGACCTCCGCCGCCAGAGGCGGGCCGAATTGGTATCCCTGTGCCTGATCACACCCCATGTCGTGAAGCGTCTTCGCCTGAACGACCGTCTCGACGCCTTCTGCGACGGAGACGGCCCCCAGCGCGCGGCCCAGGGCAACTGCAGCGGCGACGATCGCCGTATCTTTCTGATCCACTCCCACGCCCGCTATGAACGAGCGGTCGATCTTCAGCGAATCCAACGGCACTCGGCGCAACGCGCTCAACGACGAATACCCGACGCCGAAATCGTCGATCGAAAGGCGGACGCCGAGGGCCCCGATCTCGGCGACGCTGCCGAGAAGCGCACCTTCATCGGCGACGATGTTCTCCGTTATCTCGACGCACAGAGAGCCCGGATCCAACATGTGATCCTCGAGGGCGTTGCGGAGCTCCTGCACGATCTCGGGGTGGGTCAGCTCGGCCGGCGACAGGTTGATCGAAACCTTGAATCCCTCCGTGCGAGCACCCTTCCACAGAGCGGCTTGCCGGCATGCCTCGCGCACGACCCAGGTTCCGATCTCGGCCATCAGGCCCATGTCCTCGGCGATATGGATGAAGTCGGCGGGCAAGACGAACGTTCCGTCGTCGCGCCGCCATCGCAAGAGCGCCTCGACGCCGACCATGTACCCGTCGGCGAGGCGGACCTGCGGTTGATACGCCAGGCGAAACTGATTCGATGG
This sequence comes from Actinomycetota bacterium, assembly GCA_005883175.1. Taxonomy (GTDB): domain Bacteria; phylum Actinomycetota; class AC-67; order AC-67; family AC-67; genus AC-67. The sequence goes on along the minus strand of VAYV01000054.1, from coordinate 799 downwards.
GATCGCACGACGCAGCGCGTTCGCCGTCTCCAATCGGCGCTCCTGAGACGTCTTGATCATCGGATCGAAGAGATCGAATCGGTCCCGTCCCCGTTCCTTGCTGCGGTACATCGCTGCGTCCGCTTGATCGACGAGCTCCTCCGGCGCGTCGCGTTCGTCCTTCGCGATGGCGATACCGATGCTGGCAGTGATGAAGACTTCTTGATCGCGGACCGTGAAGCTGTCCGCCAGCTCGGTGCGGATGCGTTCGACGACGCTCATGACGCCGCTATTGCCGCGCACGCCGTCGAGCAGCATGACGAACTCGTCGCCGCCGAACCGTGCCACGGTGTCGCCGGGTCGCAGGCAAGTGAGCAGGCGGCCGGCAACGGCTACCAGCAGCTCGTCGCCGGCGGCGTGGCCGAGCGTGTCGTTGATGAGCTTGAAATCGTTCACGTCCAGGAACAGAACGGCGACCGTCGACAGTTCCCTCGCGGAGCGATTGAGCGCGTGCATGATCCTGTCCAGGAGAAGTGCTCGATTCGGCAGGCCGGTCAGCGCGTCGTGCAAGGCAGCCTCGACCAGATGGCTCTCGATCCGCTTCCGTTCCACCGCGTAACGGATCGACCGGACCAGCAGATCGTCGTCGACCTTTCCCTTCACGAGGTAGTCCTGCGCCCCGTTTTGCACCGCTTGGATCCCGAGCTTCTCGTCCTGGCGGCCGGTCAGGAGGATGATCGGAACGTCCTGCGCCGCCTCTCGGACCAGACGAAGGCCTTCGAGCCCGTCTGCATCGGGAAGCGTGAGGTCGAGGAGGACG
>VAYV01000053.1 GCA_005883175.1 Actinomycetota bacterium | reverse complement strand
GGAGATCTCGAACGACACCGGCGACGAACCCGTGATCGAAGCGGAACCGTCGGGGCAGCTTGCGATGATCTCTCGCCGCGCCGCCCAGCTTCCCTATCGTCTCCCGCCGCTCGACCTCTTGCGCGCGGGAACCACACGCACGCCGGGAGCGAAGAGCTCGACCGAAACGATCCGCGCGCTGGAAGCGACGTTGCGCGACTTCGGCGTCGACGCCGCGGTTGCGCGCGTTACGCGGGGACCGACCGTTACCCGCTTCGAGATCGAGCTCGGGCAGGGCGTGAAGGTGAACCGCGTCATGTCGCTTGCGAACGACATCGCGTACGCGCTCGCGACGCCCGAGGTCCGCATGCTCGCGCCGATCCCGGGCCGCTCCGCGATCGGCATCGAGGTCCCGAACAAGGAACGCGAGCTCGTGACGCTCGGCGACATCTTGCGCGCGCCGAAAGCTGCCGAGGATCAGCACCCGATGCTCGTCGGCCTGGGGAAGGACATCTCCGGTGAGGCCGTGCTCGTCAACCTCACGCAGATGCCGCACCTGCTGATCGCCGGCGCGACCGGCGCCGGGAAGTCGACCTGCATCAACTCCTTGGTTTCGAGCGTCCTGATGCGCGCGCAACCCAGCCAGGTGCGGCTGATCTTGATCGACCCGAAGCGCGTCGAGCTGAGCCACTACAACAACACGCCCCATCTGCTCGCGCCGGTGATCACCCACCCGAAGCGCGCGGCCGATGCGTTGGGTTGGGTCGTGCGCGAGATGGAGAACCGCTACGAGGACCTCGCTCAGAACGGCCAGCGCCAGATCGACACCTACAACGACGCGGTGCGCGCCGGGCGCATCCGCAAGGACGGGCTCCCGGTGTCCGAAGAGATGCCGTACATCCTCGTCGTCATCGACGAGCTGGCCGACCTGATGATGGTCGCGCCGCGCGACGTGGAAGACGCGATCTGCCGCATCGCGCAGATGGCGCGCGCCGATCAAGGCGGGGCCGACAAGCTGATCGGGTTCGGCGACATGCTGTTCTTGCCGGCATCGATGGGGAAGCCGCGGCGCGTGCAAGGTGCGTACGTGACCGAGCCCGAGATCGAATCCGTCGTCGGGTTCTGTCGCCGGCAGGGCGACCCCGAGTACGCCGACGGCATCGCGCAGGTCGTGACCGGGGGAGGCGTGAGCGACGTCGAGCTCGGATCGGACGACGACCTGATGGACCAAGCGATGGAGCTCGTCGTCCGCTCGGGCCTCGGCTCGACGAGCATGCTGCAGCGCAAGCTGAAGGTCGGGTTCGCGCGCGCCGGGCGTCTGATGGATCTCCTCGAGGAGCGCGGCGTGGTCGGCCCGAGCGTGGGCTCGAAGGCGCGCGAGGTCCTCATCACGCCCGACGAGCTGGAAGAGATGCGCGCGCGCACCTAACGGTTCCCCCCCTTGCTCGGCTTCACCTTGGAGACCGCTTCGCCCGCACCTATACTTTGCGCGGTCGCCGTCGAGAGGTGTGGGAGAATCGAACCCGTGGCGTCCGTCGCACCGCCGAGCATCGGCCCGAAGCTGCGCCAGGCTCGCATCGACCGCTCGCTGTCGATCGAGGAGACCGCGTGGCGAACGCGCATCCGCCCCGACCTCCTGCGCTCACGGCTCTGCAACCCGAGCCCGAGCCCTCGTCGATCGAGGAGCTCGATCGCAAGAGCCGAGAAGCCTCGAAACCGAAGCGGCCGAAGTGGCTCATAGCTGCGATCGCGTCCGGTGTTGCCCTGGCCGTCGCGGCGGGTGTCGGCGCACTCGGCGGTCAGACCGAGCGGCCGGCGGCGAAAACGACATCGGTCCCGAGTCGAGCCGTGTCGAGGACTCCATCAACGCCGCGCATCGCCGCACCGGTTCCGGCCGCCCGGGCACGGGTGACGCTCGTGGTCGTCGCGCTCGCACCGACGCGCGTCAGCATCCAGGCCGACGGCGCGCAGATCTTCGACGGGACGATGGTGGCGGGGGAGTCGCGGACGTTCCGCGCGCGTTCGGCGGTCGACATCGTTGCAGCGGACGGCGGAACCGTCCGGCTGACGCTGAACGGCGTGGCCCTCGGCAGGGCGGGTCCGAACGGGTCGGTCTTCCGCGCGCGGTACGGGCCGCACGGGAAGATCTCCGGGGCGTGAGCACGCCCGGCCACGGGGACCCGGTTCGGCGCCGGCCGCGGATCCACTGGCCGGCCGTCCTCACGATCGCGCGCGTCGTGCTCGTCGTTCCGGTCGTCGTCTTGACGTTGATGCGAACGCGCGGCGCATCGTGGGTGGCGTTCTTCGCGTTCGGCATCGCGGCGCTGACCGACGGGTTCGACGGCTTCGCGGCACGCCGGATGCAGCTCGTGTCGACGGCAGGACAGCTCTGGGACCCGATCGCCGACAAGATCCTGGTTACGGCCTCGATGGTCGCCCTCGTGATCGTCGGCCGCTTCCCCGCCTGGGCGGCGTGGATCATCATCGCGCGCGAGTCGTCGGTAACGGTGTTGCGCTGGGTCGCCGAGCGTCGCGGCCGGGGCTTCCCGGCGAGCGTGGCGGGGAAGATGAAGACCGGCGCGCAGCTGCTCGCCGTCCTGCTGTACATCCTTCCTCCGCGCACCGCGCCCGGGTGGCTCGAAGGAACCGTGCTCGGCATCGCCGTCGGGCTGACCGTGATCTCGGGTATCCAGTACTTCATGCGTGCTCCCGCGCTCCTGACCGATGCGCGCTGAGGTCGTGTCGGTCGGCACCGAGCTGCTGCTCGGCGACATCGTCAACACGAACGCGGCCCACATCGGGCAAGCGCTCGCGTCGATCGGCGTGGACTGCTTCATGCACACGTCGGTCGGTGACAACGAGCAGCGGATCGCCGACGCGATCGCCGCGGCGCTCGCGCACGCAGACGCCGTCATCGTGACTGGGGGGCTGGGCCCGACGCAGGACGACGTCACGCGCGAGGCGATCTCCGCGCTGACCGGCCGCCCGCTGATCCGTGATCCCAAGATCGAAGAGCAGCTGCGTCGCCGCTTCGCGGAGTTCGGCCGCCCGATGGCGGAGGTGAACGTGCGGCAGGCCGACGTTCCCGACGGCGCCTCGATCATCGAGCAGTCGTGGGGAACGGCGCCGGGCCTGATCGTCGAGCACGCCGGTGGGGTGATCTACGCGGTCCCCGGCGTGCCGGCTGAGATGGAGGACATGATTGCGCGCGCCGTGCTGCCCGACCTCCTCGGCAGAGCCGGTGAGCCGTCGCAGATCACGTCGCGCGTCGTGCGCATCGCCGGCGTGAGCGAAAGCACGATCGCCGAGCAGCTGCACGACGTGTGGCAGATCCTCGGCGGTGAAACGACGATGGCGTTCCTGGCCGGCGGCGGAGAGGTCCGGATCCGGTTGACGGCGAAGGCCTCCGACTCGGCGCGCGCGCAAGAGCTCGTTGCGGCTGCGGAAGCGAGCGTGCGCGGCTCCCTCGGAGCAGCGGTCGTCGGCGTCGACGACGACACGCTCGAGGCTGTCGTCGGCGCGTTGCTCCTTGCGCGCGGTTGGTCGCTCGGATGCGCGGAATCGCTGACCGGCGGTGCGCTCGGAAGTCGCATCACGTCGGTCGCCGGCGCATCGGAATACTTCCGCGGATCGATCGTCTCCTACGCGACCGAGGTGAAGGAGGATCTGCTCGCCGTTCCGGCCTGGGTTCTCGATGAGCACGGGCCGGTGAGCGAGCCCGTTGCGCGCGCGATGGCCGCCGGCGCGCGAGACCGCCTGAAGGCCGACGTCGCTGTTGCGCTGACGGGTGTCGCGGGACCGACGGAGCAAGGACGGCCGATCGGCACCGTGGTGGTCGCCGTGGCCGGGCCGCTCGGCGAAGCTGCCCGCGAGGTGCGGTTGCCCGGCGACCGCAACACGGTGCGCACGCTTGCCGTCTCGGCGGCGCTGAACCTCGTGCGGCTTTATCTGTTGGAGGCGACATAGCGCGGCTGTTCGTCGCCCTCTCGCTGCCGGCGGCGGTGAAGGAAGAGCTCGTGCGCGCGATCGAAATGCTCGAAAGCCGGGTCGCCGGCGCGCGATGGGTGCCGAAAGAGAACCTTCACTTGACGCTCGCGTTCCTCGGTCGGGTTGAAGACGATCGGGTTGCCGACGTCTCCGGGGCGGTTGCAGCTGCCGTCGAGGGGCACGTCGACTTCACGGTGCGCCTCGGTTCGCTCGGCGCATTCCCGTCGGCGAAGCGCGCGCGCGTCCTGTGGGCGGGGCTCGACGACCCGACCCGCGGTCTCGCGGGAGTGGCGGATTCGGTCGGCGAAGCGCTGGAGAGGCTCGGGTTCCCGCGCGAAGCGCGCGCGTTCGCGCCGCACGTCACGCTCGCGCGCGTGAAAACGCCGGGCCCGGTCTTGCTCGACCTGACGCTGCAGCCGATCGCGTTCCCGGTCGAACGGATCAGCCTGTTCGAGAGCCGGCTCGGCCGCCCGCACGCCGTCTACAACGAGCTCGCGACGTTCCCTTTCCGGCGGGGATCCTGACGTTGGAGCGGCCTTTCCCGCTCTTCCCGTTCGTGACATGCCGACGGTCGAGGCATAGCGTTTCCCTGGGTCGTTGACCCCGAACACCTGTTCGGATAGCCTCGGGACCGACCGGAATCACACACCTGTCATTCCTGTCGGGACCGGAGCCTATACTCCGGTCACCGGGACGAGGGAGCGAGGCGAGACGACCATGAGCAAGCAGCCGTCGGAGAAGCAACAGCCGGAAAGGGGAGCGCACGTGGATCGTGAGAAGTCGCTGGACGTTGCCCTCGCGCAGATCGAGAAAACCTTCGGGAAAGGCTCGATCATGCGGATGGGAGATCGCGAGCATCTGCAGATCGCGACGATCTCCACCGGTTCGCTCGCGATCGACCTCGCGCTCGGGATCGGCGGCGTTCCGCGTGGTCGTGTGGTCGAGATCTTCGGCGCCGAGTCGAGCGGCAAGACCACGATCGCGATGCACATCATGGCCGAAGCGCAACGCGCCGGCGGCATCGCCGCCTTCATCGACGCCGAGCACGCCTTCGACCCGACTTATGGGCAGAACCTCGGACTGAATCTCGACGAGCTTCTCATCTCGCAGCCGGACACGGGCGAGCAGGCCCTGGAGATCGCCGACACGCTGGTGCGATCGAGCGCGATCGACGTCGTCGTGATCGACTCGGTCGCAGCGCTGGTTCCCCGTGCCGAGATCGAAGGCGACATGGGCGACACGCACGTGGGGTTGCAAGCACGTCTGATGTCACAAGCGCTGCGCAAATTGACTGCCAACCTCAGCAAGTCTCGAACGACGGCCGTCTTCATCAACCAGCTGCGCGAGAAGATCGGCGTCATGTTCGGGAGTCCGGAAACGACGCCGGGAGGCCGCGCGCTGAAGTTCTACTCCTCGGTTCGCCTCGACATCCGCCGCATCGAAAACCTGAAGGATGGGGCGGAGGTCGTCGGGAGTCGCGTGCGCGCGAAGGTCGTCAAGAACAAAGTCGCGCCGCCGTTCCGGACCGCGGAGTTCGACATCCTTTACGGGAAGGGGATCTCGCGCGAGGGTTCACTTATCGACGTCGGGGTCGAGCAAGGGTTCATCAAGAAGTCGGGCGCGTGGTTCACGTACGAGGGCGAGCAGGTTGGGCAGGGACGTGAGAACGCCCGCCAGTTCCTGCTCGAGAACCCGGACGTCGCGAATGACATCGAGAAGCGGATCCGAGACACGCTGGGGCTCGTGCCGAAAGAAGCGATCCCGGAAGAGCCTGAGGAAGACGAGTAAGTCCGCCCGTGAGGCGTGGAAAGAAGCCAGGCGACGGGGCCGGGAAACCGGCCCCGTCCACGCTTTCCTACGAGGAGCACCGGCAGAAGGCGCGACACGTCGCGTTGCGACTGCTCGCCGTCCGTGAGCGCTCCGCAGTCGAACTTCGGTCGCGGCTTCGTCAGAAGGGGTTCGCGCCGGAGGTGATCGTTGACGTGATAGATCGCCTCCAAGAGACCAAGCTTCAAGACGACGGGCGGTTCGGGAGCCAGTTCGTGGAAGCCGCAACCCGCCGTGGGATGGCTGCCCGGCGGATCCAAGCGGAGCTGCGAGCACGGGGGCTCAGCAAGGAGCAGGTCGCCGAGGCGGCGACGGAAGACCCCGACGCGGAGCTTGCGCGCGCCCGCGAGCTGGCCGGCCGGAAGGCCGCTCGGATGGCAGATCTGCCGCTCGAGACCCGGGTGAGGCGGCTGTCGGGGCTCCTCGCCCGCAAAGGGTTCGACCCGGACACATGCCGCATCGTGGCCAAAGAGGCTGCTGGTTCACCGTCCCTTGACCCTTTGGTTGACAGGGACTTACCATGACCTGGCTCGCACGAAGTGAAAGCACACGCGTTTACCAGGCATTTTGAATCCGACCGAGACGGCTGAACTGTGAACGGAGAGCGAACACAACCGAGCCCGTAGGGCTTCTTGCGTCTCCCCATCAACGCTGTCCCGACCGCGTCTGCCGACGCTTCGCCGAGCGATGCTCGGCTTTTTTCTTGTTGAAGTGAAACCGGTCGGGGCGGCGACGCGGCGGCCGGATGAGAGGAGTTGGATTCGATGCTCCTTGTGATCGGATTGATCGTCGGCCTGGTGGCGGGAGTGGCGGCCGGATACTTCGCTCGCCACCGCCAGGGCCTCGCGAAGATCGGCTCGGCAGAAGCGCGCGCCCACGTGGTGATCGCCGAAGCCGGGCGCGAGGCAGAGACCAACAAGCGCGGGGTCATCGTGCGCGCCCAAGACGAAGCTCTTCGACTCCGGCAAGAAGTGGAAGAAGAGCTCAAGACCCGGCGCAGCGATGTGGACAAGCGCGAGAGCAGGGCGGAGCAGCGCGAGGAGCAGCTCGAGAAGCGGGATCACGGCCTGGACGATCGCGAGGCAGAGCTCGGCAAGGCGGCCGGGCGTCTCGAGCAAACAGCGGCGGAGCTGCAGGCTGCTCGGGAAAGGACCGAGCAGGATCGTGAGGAGGTCGACCGGGCCCTCCAGCGCGTCGCCGGGATGTCCGCCGCCGAGGCGAAGGCGTCGCTCATGCGACGGCTGGAAGAGGACGCGAAGCGTGATGCCATGGCGCTCGTCCGCGACCTGGAGACGAAGGCCCGCGAAGAGGCCGAGCAGCGCGCGCGCAGGATCGTCACGCTCGCGATCCAACGGCTCGCGAGCGAGCAGACGACCGAATCCAGCGTCTCGGTCCTGAGCATCCCGAACGAGGAGATGAAGGGCCGGATCATCGGACGGGAAGGCCGGAACATCCGCGCGTTCGAAGCAGCGACTGGCGTGAACATCATCATCGACGACACCCCGGAAGCCGTGCTGCTGTCGTGCTTCGACCCCGTCCGCCGCGAGATCGGGCGGATCACGCTCGAGAAGCTGGTTTCGGATGGCCGCATCCACCCGGCCCGTATCGAAGAGATGGCCGAACGCGCGCGCTCGGAGGTCGAGGAGGAGGTGCACCGGGCCGGGGAGGAGGCCATCCTCGACGTCGGGATAACGGACATCCATCCCGAGCTGCTCCGCGTGCTCGGGCGCTTGAAATACCGGACCTCGTACGGGCAGAACGTGCTGAAGCACCTCGTCGAGACCTCGCACATCGCCGGGATGCTCGGTGCGGAGCTCGGGATGAATCGCGAC
>VAYV01000052.1 GCA_005883175.1 Actinomycetota bacterium | reverse complement strand
CAGCTCGAGAGCGTCCAGAAGCTGCTCGTCGACCAAGGTCTAACGAACGTGCGCTTGGTGGTCAACGCCGAGCGCATGGTGATCGCCGAAGCCCGCCGCACGTACACGTATCTCAACCTCTTCGGGTACGCGGTCGACGCGGTCGTGTGCAACCGGCTGATCCCGAAGACGGTCACCGACCCGTACTTCGAGCAGTGGAAGCAGATCCAGGACGAGCACCTGAACGAGATCTACCAGTCCTTCTCGCCGATCCCCGTGCTGAAGGTCCCGTTGTACGAGCGCGAGATGGTGGGGCTCGATCTGCTCGACCGGCTCGGCGTGGAGCTGTACGGCGACACGGATCCGACCCAGCGGCTGCACGACGACGAGCCGATGAAGATCCGCAAGAAAGGGTCGGGGTACGAGCTTTCGTTGCACTTGCCCTTCGCCGGTAAGTCGGACCTCGATTTGATGCGGAAGGGTGACGACCTTTACGTTCGCGTCGGCTCGTACAAGCGGACGTTCCTGCTTCCGAGCGTCCTGACGCGCCTTGACATCGGAGGCGCAACGTTCGAAGACGATCGCTTGGTGATCAGCTTCAGCAAAGGCGAGCAAAAACCAGACGGCACGCGGAAAGAAGCGCGGGGAGGAACCTAGATGCCAGCGAAGAAGAAGGGTGGGGAGGAACCGCCCCCCGTATCTCCGTTCCAGCCTGGGTTCGCACCCGAGTGCCTCGCGTGCCCGATCGGTTTGTTCTTCTACTCGGTGAAGCAGACGCGACCCGAAGTGATGGAGCACGTGATGAAAGCCGCGTTCGAGCTGTTCCAAGCGTTCCAGTCGGTGGTGGCCCAAACGGCCGACCGATGGGAGCAAGCCCAACAGCTGGAACGCATCCCGATCCGCTGAGCGCGTGGCCGTCACGATCGGGATCGACGTCGGCGGCACGAAGATCGCCGCCGGTGTCGTCGACGACGCGGGGAAGGTGATCGCGCGCCGCCAGATCGCGACGGCCGCGATGCATCCGACGGCCGTCGTGGCGGGGATCGTGAAGGTCGCGCAAGAGCTCAACGCCGCCGCACCGGGCACGACGGGGATCGGCATCGGCGCGGCCGGGTTGATCGACGGCGCCAACGGCGTCGTGCTCTCGGCGCCGAACATCGCGTGGGAGAACGTGCCGCTGCGGCAGATGGTCGCCGACCGCATCGACCTCCCGGTCGTGATCGACAACGACGCCAACGTCGCCGCGTGGGGCGAAGCGCTGTACGGCGCGGGGAAGGGCTACGGCGACCAGATCATGCTCACCGTCGGCACCGGGATCGGCGGCGGGATCATCATCGGCGGGCAGATCTACCGAGGCGCGCACGGCGTAGGCGCCGAGCTCGGCCACATGATCGTCGACGCGAGCGGCCCCTCGGAGTGCCCGTGCGGCAACCACGGGTGCTTGGAGGCGATGGCGAGCGGCAACTCGATCGGACGCCGCGCGCGCGAGCGCGCTTCCGAACCCGGCGCCGCGGCGGTGCTCGAGCGCGCCGGCCGTGACGGGGCTGCGATCACCGGCGAGCTCGTCGGGGAAGCGGCGAAAGCCGGCGACGTGTGGGCGCGCGCGATCGTGACGGAGACGGGACGCTGGCTCGGCGTCGGTATCGCGAACGTCCTCAACATCATCGACCCGAGCGCGGTGATCATCGCCGGGGGAGCGGCCGCCGGGACGGGAGAGCTTTTGCTCGGGCCCGCGCGCGATGCCGCTGCCGAGCTCATCATCGGCCATGCGTGGCGGAAGCTGCCGCCGGTCTTGCCGGCGGCGCTCGGCTACGACGCCGGACTCGTCGGAGCCGCCGCGCTCGCGCGCGCGATCTCCTAGCGCGCGGCTTTCGTCCCGGTTCTTCCCACTCCCTCGCCCGCAGAGGCGTCGGCTAGCATGGGCCGATGGCCGACACGAAGAGGCGCTGGCGCGTCGTGATCATGGGCGCAGCCGGCCGAGACTTCCACAACTTCAACACCGTCTACCGCGACGACCCCGAGTCGGAGGTCGTCGCGTTCACCGCGACGCAGATCCCGTACATCAGCGACCGCACGTACCCTCGCTCGCTCGCCGGTCCTCTCTACCCGAAGGGCATCCCGATCGTCCCCGAGACCGAGCTCCACGACCTCGTCTGGGGCGAGCGGATCGACGAAGTGATCTTCAGCTACTCCGACGTGTCGCACGAGCACGTCATGCACCAAGCGTCGATCGTGATCGCCGCCGGCGCCGACTTCCGGCTGCTCGGACCGGCGAAGACGATGTTGCCGTCGAGCAAGCCGGTGGTCGCGGTCTGCGCCGCGCGCACCGGCGCCGGGAAGTCGCAAACGACGCGGCGTGTCGCGCACATCTTGAAAGGCGGGGGTCAGAACGTGGTCGTCGTGCGCCACCCGATGCCGTACGGCGACCTCGAAGCGCAGCGCGCGCAACGCTTCGCTTCCTACGAGGACCTCGACGCGGCGAAGGTGACGATCGAAGAGCGCGAAGAGTTCGAGCCGCACCTCGATACCGGCACCGTCGTGTATTGCGGCGTGGACTACGAGGAGATCCTGGAGTCCGCCGAGAAAGAGGCCGACGTTGTGCTGTGGGACGGCGGGAACAACGACCTTCCGTTCTATCGGCCCGACGTGCATATCACGGTGGTCGATCCGCTTCGCGCCGGTCACGAGACGCGCTACCACCCCGGCGAGGCGAACGTGCGGATGGCGCACGCGATCGTGATCAACAAGGTCGACACCGCGACCGAGGATCAGGTGCGGCGTGTCGAGACGTCGGTGCGCGCGCTCAATCCGTCGGCCACGATCGTGAAGGCTCGCTCGCCGATCACGATCCAGGAGGACGTCGAGCTGGCCGGGAAACGGGTGCTCGTTGTCGAGGACGGCCCGACGCTGACGCACGGCGAGATGGAGTACGGCGCCGGTGTCGTTGCGGCGCGCCGGGCCGGCGCGGCCGAGATCGTCGACCCGCGCGCGTACGCGGTCGGCACGATCGCCGAGACGTACAAGGCGTATCCCGGTGTCGGGGCTCTGCTGCCGGCGATGGGCTACTCGGACGAGCAGGTCGCGGACCTCGCAGAGACGATCAACCGCACGCCGGCCGACGTGGTCGTGATCGCAACCCCGGTCGACCTGCGGCGCTTGGCGGAGCTCAAGAAGCCCGCCGCTCGTGTGACGTACGAGCTCGAAGAGGAGGGATCGCCGACGCTGGCCGATGTGCTGGCGCCGATCATCTCCTGATGCGCGTCGTCGTCGCGCTCGGCGGCAATGCGATCCTGAAACGCGGCGACCGAGGCACCGTCAACGAGCAGATCGCTGCGATCCACGAGGCATGCGCGGGCATCGCGCGCATCGCAACCGAAGGACACGAGCTCGTCGTCACGCACGGGAACGGGCCGCAGGTCGGACGATTGATGCTGCAAGACGAAGCGATGCCCGACCGCGTGCCGCGGTTCTCGCTCGACCTTCACGTAGCGGAGACGCAAGGGCAGCTCGGATATCTGATCCAGCAGGAGCTGACCGTAGCGTTGGCGCGCGCCGGTTTGCCCCGCTCGGTCGCGACGGTCGTCACCCAGGTCGTCGTGGACGGGAACGATCCCGGCTTCGAGCATCCGAGCAAGCCCGTCGGCCCGTTCCTCAGCGCGAAAGGCGCCGCGGAGTACCGGCTGCGTGGGATCCCGGTCGCGGAGGCGGCCGGCGGCGGGTGGCGCCGCGTCGTCGCCTCACCGGAGCCGCTCGAGATCGTGGAGGCGGACGCAGTGCGCGCGCTGCTGTCGGACGGGATCGTGCCCATCGCCGCCGGCGGCGGCGGTGTCCCGGTGATCCGCGACGGCGAGGAGCTCCGTGGAGTCGCCGCGGTCGTCGACAAGGATCTGGCCGCGGCCGTGTTGACCGCGACCGTTGCGGCCGATGTGCTCCTGATGCTGACCGACGTCGATCACGTCGTGCGCGGCTTCGGCGCCGATGACGAGCAGCTGCTCGACAAGCTCACCGTGCGGGACGCGCGCGCAGGCGTGGTGTCGGGCGAGTTCGCGCGCGGTTCCATGGGGGAGAAGGTGCTCGCCGGCGCGCGCGCGGTGGAGGCCGGCGCGCGCGCGGTGATCGCGTCGCTCGAGCACGCGACGGAAGCGCTCGCAGGAACGGCCGGGACGGAGATCGTCGCCGGTTAGGCGATCGTGATGGTTCCGCGCATGCCGTACGCGTAGTGCCCGGGGCGGTGGCACGCGAAGATCAACGATCCGGCTCGGCCGAACGTGAACGAGAGCGTCCGCGTCTCGCCGGGCGCGAGCGACGCTTGGCCGGGAAGGCCGTTGTGGTCGATCTCTCCACCGACCTCGTGGGCTTCTTGCTGCGCGGCCGTGCCGATGATGAACTCGTGCGTCATCGGGTCTTCGTTGACGAGCTTGAACCGAACCGTCTCTCCCGCGCGCACGTCCATTGCGGTGGGCAGGTAGTGCGAGAAGCGCATGTCGACGGTGATCGTTCTCGGGCTGCTCGAGCACGCCGGTAGCAGCGCCGCTCCCAGGAGCAGCGCCGCTACCGCGCGCGCAAGCGTCATGTCAGGCCGTTCGGAGGCGGCGCCGCAGCATCGTCGTGAGCAGGCCGCCGGTCAGCGCGCCGGCCGCCGTCCAGGCGAGCCAGAGCGGGAGCGAGTCGCGGATGTGCTTCGCGGCCGCGGCGATGCCGGTGGGGAATCCTGCTGCTTGCAGAGAGGGCTGGTTCTGGCCAGTCGCATCGATCGCGAGGTCGTAGCCGAGGGTGTTCGCCGGCGCCGCAAGGCGGATGAACGTCAGCCACATGGACTTCGGCATCCATCCCATGCCCTTGTCGATCTTCAGGTCTTGCATGAGGCTCGCGCTCGCGCGCTCGGAACGAACGAGCTGCATCCCCGTCGCCAACGGTGCGCTCGCGAGGTTCCGTCCGCCGACCGGCTGCGGCAGCATGGCCGGCACGTTGTCGGTGAGGAGGAAGACGTCCGCGTCGATGACCTCGGAGCCCTGCTTTCCGAGCGCCAGGATCCGCAGCGGCACCCACGGGTTGTTCGTGGGGATCGTCAGATGGATCGGCGTGCCGTCGCCGGCGCGCTGGCCGCGCTTCGCGGCTGCCGCGGCATCGAAGCGCGCGGCCATGAAGATCTGGCTCCGGCGCGCGTAGAAGTCGAGAACCGACGGTGCGTCCGGCGGAAGGTTGAAGCCGTGCTGCTCGGCCCACGTGCCGACGGCGAACGCGCCCCCTTTCAGCACGGTGATGTCGAGCGCGTCGATCTTCGTCTGCAGGATGATCTCCGGGGCGGCGGCGAAGGCGACGCCGGTGTGGTCGAGGAACAAGCCCTTTGGGACGGGGGGCGCCACTTCGCGCTCGAGCCGCTGCAGGGTCCAGTCGCCGCCGCGCTCGACCTTCGTCGGGATGCCGGGGAGTGGCACGATCGAGCCGAACGTGCCCTTCGTCGCACCGGTGAATGTGAACGCAGTCACGTAGTGCTCGATGCCGTTGTGGTACGCGGCCAAGGTCGTGGTCCGCGCGAGGTTCACCGCACCGTTGGGTCCGATCAAGCCTCCGCACGCGTACGCTGGTGTTGCGATGAGGGTCGCGCCGCACGCGAGCGCGCAGCCGAGAAGCAGTCGCCGTGCCATCGAGCACCTCCTGGGTCCTTGCTCCGGCAGCCGTACGGAGAGGTAGTGAAACTAGATAGTTCTCGGATGGAAGAAGCAGCGAGCGTGTTCGACGCGCCAGCAGTGGGTAAGTTCCTTCGGTAACCTGGGGAGGAATCCAATTGCACGCGAACCTTGATCTTCCACGTATCGGCGCTGCCTCGGGCAGCTTCGTGGGCGGCGTCGTCCTCGGATATCTCGTGTATCGCCTGGTCAGCGCGCGCATCCGACGCAGCGAGTCGCTGACTCGCTCGGGCGGTGTCGGCTTCACCGTCGCCGCCGTGCGCGACGTGGCGATCGCGTGGTTCACGCTCGGCGGCCTGTACCTCGCGATCTCGTTCTTGCCACTCTCAGCCGAGCTGCACCACAACGTCGGGCGAGGGCTGCTCGTCCTTGTGATCTTGTCGGCGACGGTGATCGCTGCGCGCGTCACCTCCGACGCGATCAAGGTGTATGCGTTGCGCACGACCGGCGTGATGCAAGCCAGTTCGATCTTCATCACAGTGGGCCGGCTGCTCATCTACATCGTCGGCTTCCTGATCCTGCTGCAGACGTTCGGCATCTCGATAGCGCCGATCCTCACCGCGCTGGGCGTCGGCGGTTTGGCGGTCGCGCTGGCGCTGCAGGACACGCTGGCCAACCTGTTCGCCGGGGTCCATCTGCTGGCGTCGCGCAAGATCAAGATCGGAGACTATGTCGCGTTGGAGTCCGGCCAGGAGGGGTACGTCGTCGACATCAACTGGCGCAACACGTCCATCCGTCAGCTGCCCAACAACATGATCATCATCCCGAACGCGAAGATGGCGCAGGCGATCGTGACCAACTACTACCGGCCGCAGAACGAGATGTCGGTCTTGGTGCCGGTCACCGTCGACTACGCGAGCGACCTGGACCAGGTCGAGGCCGTGACGAAGGAAGTGATCGCCGACGTGATGCGCTCGGTCCGGGGCGGCGTTCCTTCGCACGAGCCCGTCATCCGGTTCAACACCTTCGGGGACTGGTCGATCGGCTTTACGGCGATCTTGCGCGCGCGCGAGTACGCGGACCAGTACCTGATCAAGCACGAGTTCATGAAGCGCCTCGTCGCCCGCTACGAGGAAGAGGGGATCAGGATCCCGTTCCCGTTGGTTCGCGTCAGCACCGACGAGCAGCTCGACGCGGAGTTCCGATCGCTGGGCGAGGAAGCGCGGCGGCCCTAGCGCGCGCCCAACGCGCTCGCGAGCTGCGTCAGGAACAAGCCCACGTCGGTCACCATGCCGACGCTCTGGATCGAGCCGCGGTCGACCAGTTTCGTCACGGCTGCCGGATTGATGTCGACACAGACGATCGGCACGCTCGCCGGCAAGATGTTCCCCGTCGCGATCGAGTGCAGCATCGTCGACACCATGATCGCCATCCCCAGGCCGGGGACGCGCGCGCGCATCGCGCGCTGCGTCTCCACCACGTCAGTGATGACTTCCGGCATCGGGCCGTCGTCGCGTACGGAGCCGCCGAGCACGTAATCCACGCCGTGCTTGACGAGGTGGTACATGATGCCGCTCGTGAGCAGGCCCTGATCGACGGCCGCTTTGAACGATCCCGCGCGCCGCACGAGGTTGATCGAGCGGATGTGGTGCTCGTGGCCGTGCTCGGTCGGGATGCCTTCGGCCAGCGACACACCGAGTGACGTGCCGAAGATCGCGCCTTCACTGTCGTGCGTCGCAAGCGCGTTCCCGGCGAACACCACGTCGACCCACCCGCTCCGCACCAGCGCACAGAACGCGTTGACCGACCCAGTGTGGACGACCGCCGGGCCAAGCACCCACAGCATCTTGAGGCCGCGCGCCCTGACGTCGCGCGCCATCTCGGCGATGCGGTCGACCATAAGCCCCTGCGGCTTCTCGCTCGAGACCTCGCTCGACATGAACGAGAAAACGTGGCCGGTGCCGCTGCGGGGCCGCTCGAGCGGGGAGACCTTTATCCCCTCGTGCCCGCAGACGATCCGGTCGCCTTTGCGCGCGTCCGACATCGCCACCGTGCGTGCGCGCCCGTCCGAAACGACGATCGCGCAGTCCATCTCGGGGGTCTCGACGTCGATCCACGCGCCGTCGACGCGCACCTGCGTGGCCAGGTTGGTCGTCGAGTAGAAGTCTTCGGGGAAAACGCCGTCGGAGTCTGCGGGCGTGAGGCGCGCGTCGCCGGTGTCGGGCTGCGTCGCCCCAAGGTCGGCAAGCCGGACGAGCAGCCTGTCCAGCGCGCCGCGCTCCGCGCGGAGCTCGATGCGCGCGAAGGAGGGATCGTCGTGGCCTTTGCCTATCTCGAAGGCGGCGATCGTGTAGTCGACACCGGCCTCGACGATCTCGTCGAGGACGCGTGGCAGGATCAACGAGTCGATGATGTGGCCTTGAAGCTCGACGATCTCTACGTCCATGAAGGCAGCATATCGGCGCCTTAGAGGGTGTAT
>VAYV01000051.1 GCA_005883175.1 Actinomycetota bacterium | reverse complement strand
AGATGCCGCCGTACTACCGGCCGCCGAAGGACTCGCCGGAGATGCAGTACCTCTTGGAGCGGCGCCACGCGCTCGGCGGCTTCGTCCCGCGGCGTGTCGTGCGCAAGAAGGACATCGGAACGCCCGGCCCGGAGCCGTTCGACGAGCTGTTCAAGGGATCGGGCAAGCGCGCGGCCTCGACGACGATGGCGTTCACGGGTTTGCTGCGCGGGCTGATGCGTGACAAGCAGATCGGCAAGCGCATCGTCCCGATCATCCCCGACGAGGCGCGCACGTTCGGGATGGATCCCCTGTTCACCGAGTTCGGTATCTACGCGTTCGCGGGCCAGAAGTATGAGCCGGTCGACGCAGGGATGCTGCTGACGTACAAGGAGTCGATGAGCGGGCAGATCCTCGAAGAGGGGATCACCGAAGCCGGCTCGATGGCGTCGATGCAAGCAGCCGGCATCAGCTACGCGACGTGGGCAGAGCCGACCATCCCATTCTTCATCTTCTATTCGATGTTCGGCTTCCAGCGCGTCGGCGATCTCGTGTGGCAGTTCGGGGATGCGCGCGGCCGCGGCTTCATGCTCGGCGGCACCGCGGGCCGAACGACGCTGAACGGCGAAGGACTGCAGCACGAAGACGGCCACTCCCACGTGCTCGCGTCGACCGTGCCGAACGTGAAGGCCTACGACCCCGCGTTCGCGTACGAGATCGCCGCGATCGTCCGCGAAGGTATCGCGCGCATGTACGGCCCCAACCCCGAAGACATCTTCTATTACCTCACGCTGTACAACGAGAACTACACGCAGCCCCCGAAGCCCGACGGCGTCGACGAGGACATCCTGCGCGGGCTGTACCGGTACGCGGAAGCGCCGGAGGCCGCCGCGCGGCGCGCGACGATCCTGTTCAGCGGCACGGCATGGCAAGCCGCGCTCAGCGCGCGCGACATCCTTGCCGCCGACTACGACGTCGCTGCCGAGTGCTGGAGCGCGACCTCGTACAAGTGCCTGCGCGAAGACGCGTTGTCGGCCGAACGATGGAACCGGTTGAACCCCGGCGAGGAGCCGCGGGTGCCGTTCGTCACCGAAACGTTGTCTTCGTCGAGCGCGCCGGTGGTCGCCGTGACGGACTTCCTGAAGGCGGTGCCCGATATGGTCTCGCGCTGGGTGCCACAGCCGTTCATCCCGCTCGGCACCGACGGTTACGGCCGCTCGGACACGCGAGCCGCGCTTCGCGCGCACTTCGAGGTCGACGCCGAGAACATCGTCGTGGCCGTACTGCAAGGCCTGGCACAGACGGGCGAGACGAAGCCGGAAGAGGTCGCGGCGGCGATCAAGCGGTTCGGGCTGGACCCGGACAAGATCGACCCGCGCGAAGCCTAGCCTAGCCCATCTCGGCCAGAGCCTTCCGCGCGCGCGCCAGCGAGACGGCGCGTTTCTTGATCTCTCGCCACGGATCCCCATCGCGCTCGAGACGCCGTGGCACGGTCTTCAGCGTGAACGTCTGCGCGGTGAGTGTGCTCGACGAGAGCTCGTCCCAGTCGAGCGGGCACGACACCGGCGCGCCCGGCAGCGCGCGCACCGAGTACGGCGCAACCGCGTGCTGCCCGTACTGGTTTCGGTGCATGTCGAGGAACAGGCGGCCACGCCGCTTCTCTTTCCGAAACTCGGTCGTCACCGCCTCGGGTTCGCGCGCGGCGAGAACCTCGCCGATCAGCGAGGCCGTCTCGTGCACATCCTCGAAGCTCTCGCGGCGCTTGAGCGGGACGGCGAGGTGCAGGCCCTTGCTGCCCGTGGTCTTGACGAAGCTCGGCAGTGAGAGCTCATCGAGGAGCGCGCGCGTCATGCGTGCGGCCTTCTTCACGTCGGAGAACGAAGTAGAAGGCCCGGGGTCGAGGTCGATGATCATCAGATCCGGCATGTCGATCTTGTCGACGCGGCTCATCCACTCGTGCACGGTGATGCACGCCTGGTTCGCGAGGTACAACAAAGACGGCTTGTCGTTCGCCATCGGGTGCGTCACATGGCCCTTCGACTTCGGCACCCTGACGCGCGCGATCCAGTCGGGGAAGTGCTTGCCGATCTCTTGCTGGACCCAGCCTTCCTTGTCGATCCCGTTCGGGAACCGCTGCAGCATGAGCGGCCGGTTCTTGACGTGCGGGATCATCGCCGGCGCCACCGACTCGTAGTACGCAGCGAGGTCAGCTTTCGTGATGCCGCCGGCGGGGAACAGCACCTTATCCGGGTTCGAGATGGTCACCGTGCGCGCGCTCACGACGGTCGCTCCCGCACGACGTCTTTCGGCGACTTGTCCGCGCGCAGCCCGAGGAACCGCGGATGTCGCAGCTTGCCGTCGCGCGTCCACTCCGCGAATCCGACCTGCGCGACCAGCCTCGGACGCACCCAGTGCGCGCCCTTCCGCGGCAACCCATCCGTGGTGAAGGGCGGGGAGGGCCGCTCGAGCGCGGCAAGCTTGTCGTGCAGCGAGCGCAACAGCTCGCGGTCGAAGCCCGTGCCGACCGCGCCGGCGTACTTCAGCGCGCCGTTCTCGTAGTAGCCGACGAGCAGCGCGCCGAAAGCCTCTCTGCTGCCGCGCGGCTCGGTGAACCCGCCGATCACGAATTCCTGCTCGTGCACGCACTTCAGTTTCAGCCACGCGCGCGACCGTTTTCCTTCATACGGCGCCGACGCGTCCTTCGCGATCAGCCCTTCCCAGCCCTTTGCGCACGCTTCGTCGAGGTACCGCTCGCCGAAGGTCTTGCGATGGGCCGTGTTGCGGAGGCGTCCAGAGAATCCGATCGTCTCGGCGAGCAAACGTTTCCGCTCCAGGAGCGGAAGGCCGCGAGCGTTCCGGCCGTTCACGTGCATGATGTCGAAGACGTAGTAGTAAACGGCGACGCCTTCGCCGCGGCGCTGCAGACGCGAGAAGCTCGTCACGCCTCGATCGAAAGCGACGACCTCGCCGTCGATGACGAAGTCGCGACAGGGCTGCTCGGACAGTGCGGCCGCGATCGCAGAGAACGAGCCACTCTGCTCGAGCTTGTTCCGTGAGAGCAGCCGGATGCGCGCGCCGTCGCGGAACGCGAGCACCCTGATCCCGTCCAGCTTCCGCTCGAAGACCCATCCCGGATCCGAGAAGCGCTCCTCCGTCAGCGTGGCCAGCATCGGGGGCACCCACTCGGGATGCGGCTCTTTCGGCAGCGTTACCGCTTCATCTTGACGAGCAGCCATCGCCCCCGCTTCCCATCCTTGCCGACGCGTGTGAGGGCGTAGCGCGCGCGAAGCCGGTTGCCGTTGAGCGCGAACGCGATGTGCCCGGCCCGGATCGCGCGCCCGGGAGGGACGGGCTTGCCGTCTTTCTCGGTGAGGTTCTCGTACGTGCCAGTATCCCAGACCTCGACGGTGCCGGCGCCGTACTCGCCGGCTGGGATCGCTCCTTCGAAGTCGACGTAGCTGAGCGGGTGGTCTTCGGTCGGGACGGCCAGCCGCTTCTCCGCCGCTGTTCTCGGCGGCCCCTTCGGCACCGCCCACGACTTCAGGACGCCGTCGGCCTCGAGCCTGAAGTCGTAGTGCAGCGTCGAGGCGCGGTGCTTCTGCACGACGAACCGCGGTTGTTTGCGCGCGCGAGCGACGCGGCCTTTCGGTTCGGGGGTCTTCTTGAAGTCGCGTTTCGAATGGTAGGTCGTGAGCGCGTTCGCCATCCGCTTAGAAGCGCGTCAGCGCGGCGACCCCGTCTTTCACGTGGAGCTTGTGGTGCTTCACGGGCAGCAGCTCTCCGGACTGTGCCACCGTTCGATCGAGCATCAGATCCAAGATGTTCTCGTCGACGTCCATCGTCGTTCCATCGATCGGGCAGGCGCGCGCTTGATGATCGAGCACCCCGCACGACGGGCAGTGGGTACCGAACGGCCGCGCGAGCGGGTCGTAGAGCAAGGTCTCGACGGCGTGCTCGTTGAGCGCGCTCAGCACGCCCGCGGCGCCTTCGGTCGCGCGGCCGTTCTTCGGCAACAGCTCGGCGAGGCGCTCGAGCGCTTCCTTCTCGCGCATCGCTTCGCGCCGCTCGACGACGGCGCGCAACCGCCCGGCGACTTCGTCGGGTTTCGAGTGCTCGACGTCGATGTCGATGACGTCGACGAGGAACGGCGCAACCTCCGGCGGCAGCGCGTCGAGCACCCGGCTCTTGATCTCCTCTTCGGGTGCGACCACCAAGCAGTCGAACCGGTTCTTCTTGAAGAAAGCCTCCAGCCGCTCCGCTGCGTTCTTCAAGTGATTGTCTACATCTTGCTCGACGGACCGTTGGTAGCGGGCTTGCGACCATCCTCCGGCGTGATGCTTCCCGTGGACGAGGTCTTCTACCTCGTCCGCCTCGGTCAGGTGCTCGGGCGTGCCGATCAGGATGCGCGCGGCGCGGCGGTTGACGAGCCACACGGCCCACATCTCCGGCTCGGCCATCTCCGCGAGCGGCTCGAGCATCGGCACGTCGTTGACGCGAACGGCCGGCTCGACCGTGCGCGGCAGCTGGATGAGGCGAAGCCAATCCTCGCCGGCGAAGACGGCGATCCCGTGCGCGCCGTCGGCCGGCCATCCGGGAGCGAGTTCCTGTTGGATGCGTCGGGCGATGTCGCGGGCACGCGGATCGGCGCGGCGCGCTTCGTTCAACAACGACCGCAGCTGCGACTCGCGCGCCTCGGGTGTGGAGAACGTGGTGGGATCGAGGCTGAGATACACGGAGACCACGGGCCCGTCGTCGGCTGCTTCGTCGCGGAGTCGTCTGATCAACTGCTCGTCGATGCGTGGAGCAGTCATACTCAGGCCCTACCCGCTGCTTCCGGCTGCGAATCGTCCCCATCCGGCGACGTGTTTGTCGAAACGCCAGACAGGGAAAACCGACCACAAATGGCGACCGATTACCACGGTTATCCACAAGGCTTACCGGCGCCGATCGGTGACGGCGGCATCGACCTGCTCCGGAAGCTGCGCGGGGCCGAGCGCGTGACGTTCAACGACGTCGCCGACCACTTGAACGACTACGTGAAACAACACCCGGCGGCGCTGCGCGCGCTCGACGGCTTCGCTCGGTTCATCGCTGAGGTCGAGAAGGTCGAGCACGACCACGACGCCGTCGCCGAGGGAAGCGTCGCGGCGGATGGCGATCCTCCAGACGCATAGACCACCAACATCTGGATCCGGGAGAAGTCTGCGGGTCGGTAGAGGGTGATGTAGTCCCGCAAACCGGCAGAAGGAGACGCCTCGCGCTGCGTGCGCGCGAAGGACTTCTCCAGCGTATCGTCGAATCGGACTGATACCGATCGATCTGAGGAGTCCGCCCGATGAGATCAGTCCGTCGTCCTGCTTTGCTGCTCGCCGTCGCTCTAGCCGCCGTTGCCACGAGCGGTCTTGCCTCCGCTCGGCCCGTTCCTGTCAGCGGCGTGAAGTCGTTCTTCTGGCCTCGAGCCGGCGCGCCCGCGGCCGCGCCGCACAAGACCGCCGCCCCGGTCGCCGTCCCGAACCCGGCCGCGTATCAGGACCTGCTGTTCCACGGCGGCGCCATCCAGCACGTGCCGTCCGTCTACCTGATCTTCTGGGGCACCGAGTGGAAGAAAGGCTTCCGTACCGACGACGGAACGCCGGCGCAGACGGTCGGGTTGCCGGTCGGCACGGCCGTCCCGGGTAAGCACAGCTACTCGAGCGCGCAGGCCATCGCGTACATCACGGCGTTCTTTGCAAACATCGGCGGAAGCAAGTGGAACGGTACGCAGACGCAGTATTGCGACGGTGCGCCGATCGGAAGCACCTCCTGTGGAGGAGTCGCCGGCGCGCGCTTCATCACGAACCCGACGAGCATGTTGAAGGGCGTATGGATCGACCCGTCCCCGATCTC
>VAYV01000050.1 GCA_005883175.1 Actinomycetota bacterium | reverse complement strand
GGCGCTTCCCGAACAGATCGGACTCGCCGATCAGCGCGAGCCCGAGCGCCGGCGACCAGAAGCCTTCCTCGATCGGCGCAACGGCGACGGCGGCCTGACCAGAGTTCGCATCGAGGAATTCCGCCGGGATGTCTTTGCTGCGCAGAACCTCGCGGATGCGCTCGGCCGCGCCCGTCGTCGCAGCGGTCGCGATCACGCGCACGCCATCTCGCATCAGCTGCTTCGCCGCGGACGCCATCTTGTCGACGTCGCCGCGCGCGACGTCCCAGACGCTTGCCTCCAAGATCGGGTTGTCTCCGCGGAACGGCGTTATGCGCGCGCGCACCTCGCCGAGCGCCGTTTCGGGGTCGGCCAGCCCGCCGCTCGCCGGCGCGCGCCCGCCTTCACCGGCCGACGACCACGCCGCCTCGCGCAGCTCTTCGACCTCGCGCATGAGCTCGTGCGCGCGGTCGTCGGTGCGCTTGGGATCGACGACGAGCACGCGCGTCCCCGCGGGCAGCGCGTCACGGAGCACGGGCGGCTCATCCCAGAGCGAGTCGATCAGCGCCTCGACGCCTTCGAACGTCATACCGTCGGCGAGACGGTTCAGCTCGATCCGCTCGCCGGGGTGCTTCTCGATCGCTGCGATCGCGCGGCCGCGGACCTCGTCGGTCGGCAACAGCTCGCGACACGGGTACGCCTCCATGCGTTCCACGCGGTCGAGCGACCGTTGACTGGCTACGGCGAATGCGCGCATCGACTCGACCTCGTCGCCGAAGAACTCGATGCGGATCGGGTGATCACTTGTTGGCGGGAAGACGTCGATGAGACCGCCCCTGACCGCGACCTCGCCGCGCCGTTCGACGAGCTCGGTCCGGTGGTAGTCGAGCGCGACAAGATCGCGCACGAGCACCTCGGGATCGTAGGTCTGGCCCTGTGCGACCACCACCGGCTCGATGCTTTCCGCGCCCGGCACCATGTGCTGCATCGCGGCTAAGACCGGCGCGATCACGATGTGCGCCTCGCCGCTGCGCGCGCGCTTCAGTGCTTCCAGGCGGCGCGCGACCGTCTCCGGCCGCGGCGACAGGCGCTCGTGCGGCAGCGTTTCCCACGGGGGGAACATCGCGACGGCGCGGGTGAAGGCGCGGAGCTCCGCCCCGAGCCGCTCGGCATCGCGCAGCGTCGGGACGACGACGAGCCACGAGTCGCCGGCGCGCGCCAATGCTGCGAGGACGAGCGCCCGCGCGGGATCGACGACGGTCAACGTGCCGTTTTCGAGCAGCACGGAAGAGGCCTCCTCCAGGGCTGGCGAGGCTTCGATCAGCGTTTCGAGCGCGGTATCGAGCATGACGAATAAGGCCCCGAACGGCTCGTCCGGGGCCTGCCAACAGTGTATTTGGCCCGGCGACCTCTCGCTGGGCCAGACGAGAGGAGTACCGTCATTGACATGGCCGAGGGCTGTCGCACACCGATTCGTGGGTCGCGCCTCGCGCTTTTCCGCGAGTGGGTCCGTCGCCGCATCCGCGTGCGCCGGCGGCAGGAGCTGCCGGGACTTCCCCCTGGGATGGGGCCACCGCCCGCCGGCGTTCGCGAGCCGCGTCGGCCGCTCCCCTTCGCCGGAGCCGGCGCCGTCGCGCTACCCCGGCCAGACGATCAATAGGGCGGCATGAAGCAGAGACTCCCGACCCGTGACATCTTGACCCGGTACTGGATCGCGTATGTCCTCGTGGCCCTCGTCATCGCGCTGGTCGTCTTGCTCGCCCTTCCTTCGACCTGCGACAAAGGATCGTGCCACTTCTCGCAGACCAATACCGGCGGTCGCGTGGCGACGCCCTAGTCTCCCCTCACGATTCAACTGCCCATTTCTTGACCCGCTACCCGACGATCACGAGCGTTTGGACCAGTCGGCAGGACCTGTCTCGAAGCTTGCCTTCAATCGCGACAACACGAGGTCCCACGCGTCTTCGAAGTAACGGAAACACTCGTCCCAGTCCGCGCCCTTTCCCCAGCCCGAGTGCGTCAGCGTCACCTCTGTCTTCTCGCCCGCCGGCTCCACCCGGACTTCGACGCGTGTCTTCGCGCGCTTCTTCCGCAGCGTCGGGATCTCCGGGGGCGCGTTCCAGCTGAACACGAGGAACTGCGGCCGCCGGTACGCGAGCACCTTGCAGCCTTCGCTCCCTTTGTTGCCCAGCTGCTCCTCGGTGTTGAAGTAGATCTCGTACGCACCGCCGGGCTTCAGCTCGATGCGCGCGTCCGGCGCGAAGAATGTGCGCGCGCCCTCCGCGGTCGTCCACGCGTGCCACACGTCGTCGACCGGCGCGCTCACCGTGACGCTCTTGCGGATCGCGCGCGCCGGCTTCGGCGGTTTCTCCTCGCCCGCATGGAACCGCTGCTGCGCGGCTTCGACGCCGGCGTTGACCACAGTTAAGGCCGCGTCGGCGGCTTGCTCGACGGCAACATCGATGTCGGGCTGTTCCTTCTTCGAGAACCCTTGCAGCACGTGATCGACGCCTTGCTTGCGTCCCGGCGGCTTCCCGATCCCGATGCGCACGCGCGCGTACTCGTTGGTACCGATCGCCTTCGTGATGTCCTTCAGCCCGTTGTGCCCCGCGTCGCCGCCACCACGTTTCACCTTCAGCTGCGCGACCGGCAGGTCGAGCTCGTCGTGCACGATGACGACATCGCGCGGGGCGACCTTGTAGTAGCGCGCCAGCTCGCTGACCGCCGCACCCGACGCGTTCATGAACGTCGTCGGCTTCGCAAGGATGATGCGCGCATCGCCGTCGCGCGCTTCCGCGACCAGCGCGCGCATCCCCTTCGCCGGCTTGACGCGCGCGCCGAGACGATCGGCAAGGACGTCGATAACGCGGAAGCCGAGATTGTGGCGCGTGCGTTCGTATTCGGGTCCGGGATTGCCGAGCCCGACGACCAGCGCGGGGCCGGGCATCGGCCGAGCGCCTTAGCTCTCTTCGCCGCCGCCGCCGCCGCCGGCTTCGCCGCCCTCTTCGGACGGCGCTTCGCCTTCGGCTGCTCCTTCTTCGCCCTCCACGGCTTCCGCCTCTTCGGCCGGAACCTCTTCCTCGACCTGGAGGACCTGCGGCACGACGCACGTGATGATGATCTCTTCTTCGCCGGTCAGGATCGTCACGCCGTCCGGCGGTCTGATGTCCGCGACGCGGATGATCGAGCCGATCTCCATCTCCGAGACCTCTATGTTGATGCGCTCGGGCACGTTCCCAGGCAAGCATTCGACGTGGAGCTGCCAGAGATGGTGCTCGAGCACGCCGCCCTCTTTCACGCCGCGCGCCTCGCCATCGAAGTGGACGGGAACGTCGACCGTGATGGCGA
This sequence comes from Actinomycetota bacterium, assembly GCA_005883175.1. GTDB lineage: Bacteria > Actinomycetota > AC-67 > AC-67 > AC-67 > AC-67. Next base: position 2,206 of record VAYV01000050.1, on the reverse strand, counting down.
CGTCGCGCGCGATCTTCAGGAAGTCGACGTGGAGGATCGTGCCGCGGATCGGGTGCCGGTCGAGCGCGCGGGCAAGAGTCAAGTGGGTATCCGAGCCGACCCGCAGATCGATGAGAACGTTGGCGCCGGCGTCGGTGTTGAGCGTGTGGTCGAGCTCGCGAGCGTCGACGGTGACGGCAACGGCATCCATGCCGCGGCCGTACACGGTGCCGGGGATCTTCCCGGACGCGCGCAGCCGGCGAGCCGGGCCCTTGCCCCTGCTCTCCCTGACCTCTGCCTTGAGCGCTACCTCTGCCACCGGCTATCCCTCCTGGGCGCGACGGGGCGGCATTCTACCGGCTCGGTCGGGGCCTCGTCAGCGGGGGGTTGCTACGGCAGCGAGACCGCGCGCATCGGCTCGTCGGCTCCCATGTCGTCCTGCGAGCCGGCCCGGAACCGCTGCGTCGCGTCCTCAACCATCTTCGTGGCCTGGGCGCGCGCCTTGGTGGCCGGCTCCGACTGCGCGACCTTACCGAGCACCTTCATGATCTGGTCGTAGCGGTAGCGGCCGGCTTTCGTTCCCATCAGGTACCCGAAGGCGAAACCGACCAGCAGCCCGAACTTCATGCGCATGCGATGCACCTCCTCCGTTGGAAGGGTGTTACCCAGGTTGAGGCCGGCTAATTCTGGCCCTGGAAGATCTCGCTGACCGACTTGTCCTCGAACACCGCGCGGATCGTGCTGGCCACGATCGGTGCGATCGAAAGGACCGTGATCTTGTCGAGCTGCTTCTCCGGCGGGATCGGGAGGGTATTCGTAATCACGAGCTCTTTGATCGGTGAGTTCTTCAGCCGGTCGACCGCGGGATCGCTGAGCACGCCGTGCGTCGCGCACGCGTAGACCTCCTCGGCGCCGAACTCCATGAGCACTTCCGCCCCGTTGGTCATCGTGCCGGCCGTGTCGATCATGTCGTCGACCAGGACGCAACGACGACCGCGAACGTCACCGATGACCTCGCGCGTGGTTTCACTGACGTTGTGCACGTCGGTCCGGCGCCGCTTGTGCAAGATGGCGAGCGGCGAGTGCATGACGCCGGCGAACTTCTCGGCCACCTTGATGCGGCCGGCATCCGGCGAGACCACCACGACGTCGCCGTCGAAGCGCTCGAGGAAATGCTGCTCGAGCAAGGGAAGGGCCGTGAGGTGGTCGACCGGCTTGTCGAAGAAACCCTGGATCTGGTCGGCATGGAGGTCGACCGAGAGGACGCGGTCGGCGCCGGCGACCGTCAGCAGGTCTGCGACGAGGCGGCCGCTGATCGGCTCGCGGCCGCGCGACTTCCGGTCCTGTCGCGAGTAGCCGTAGAACGGGATGACGGCGCTGATCCGCTTCGCGGACGCGCGCTTGGCGGCGTCGATCATGATCAGCTGCTCCATGATCGACTTGTTCACCGGGTCGGCGTGGGTCTGGAAGATGAAGACGTCGGCTCCGCGGATGTTCTCGCGGAATCGGAAGCGGATCTCTCCATTGGCGAAGTCTTCGAGCTGCTGGTCGACCAATGTGGTGCCGAGCTCTTTCGCGATCTCTTCGGCAAGGTCCGGATTGCTGCGCCCTGCCGCGAAGACCAGACGCTTCCTCGGCGAAATTTCTACTCCGCTCACCCATCCCCCTTCGGTTTCTTCCGTTTACGCAGCGGCCTGGCGGGGTTCCCGACGACCACCGTTTCCGCCGGCACGTCTTTCGTCACAACCGAACCGGCGCCGGTGACCGCCCGTTTTCCCACTTTCACCGGCGCGATCAACATCGTATCGCTTCCGATCTTCGCCCCATCGTGGATGACGGTCTTCGCTTTGATCTTCGTTTCCGGGTCGTAGTTGACCGTCACCGTCGCCGCGCCGACATTGACGTCGCGGCCGATGATCGCGTCGCCGATGTAGCTAAGGTGCGGGACCTTGCTGCCCTCGCCGATCTCACTGGCCTTCACTTCCACGAAGGTCCCGACCCTCGCGCCCTTGGCGAGGCGCGCGCCGGGCCGCAAGTACGCGTAGGGGCCGACCTGAGCTTGAGCGCCGACGCGCGCCTTGTCGAGGACGCTGAAGGTCACTGTGGCGCCGTCGGCGATCCGCGAGTCCGTGATGCGCGCGCCGGGTCCGATCTCGCAGCCTTGGCCGATGCGCGTGTCGCCGTGGAGGAACGTCGGCGGGTGGATGACGGTATCGGGGCCGACCTT
>VAYV01000049.1 GCA_005883175.1 Actinomycetota bacterium | reverse complement strand
GTAGATGGGAAGAGGCGTGTCGGCAGCACGCGCGGCCGTCATCGGGGCAAGGATCAAGCAGACCGCGCCGAGCGCGGCTGCCGCTCCAGCCACCTTCTTCCTCATGGTCCTCTCCTACCCCAACGAGCCCTGCGTGCTGCCGTCACGTTGCCCCATGTGTCCGTTTCTCAGCATTCGGTAAGAAGCGCCTTCTTTGCCGACATGTTCGGGAACTGGTTCTGGTGCGCGCACATGTATTTCTGCCAATCCACAAGGACGCTCTTGTCCCAGAAGTCGGGACCACCGGGCGGACCCGACCTGTTGTTGGGCTGGATCTCGACGAACTTGCCGTTGCGCACCTGCACGATCAGGTCTGCCGTATAGATGTGGTGATCCGACGGCGTCGTCGGCACGATGAAGCCGTTCGCCGAATACGGCCCCATCGTGTTCAGCTGGTTGAAGAGGCACGCACGCGTCAATGCGTCGCCGCACTTCGCCGCCGCCGTCGCGAACAGGCCCGCTTCGCCCCATCCCGGAGCGCCGAAGCTTCCCGGCGGATGGTGATTGGGGTGGTAGCGGTTCAGCGCGTTGATGTATCGCTGGAGCTCGAACGTTCCGGGCGTCCACTGGCTCTGGGGCGTGTCGGTCAGCCGCTCGAGCGGAACCTGCGGCATCGGGATGTACGCGCCCTCGGTCGAGCCGCCCGCGTCGGTGATGAACGACGGAAGGTAGGAGCTGAACGTCGGCGCGAAGACGGTGGGCTGGAACCCTTGGTCTCGCATCGCCTTCGCGAGCTTGATGTTCGAGTTGTTCTCCATCGTCGTGTAGACGGCGATGTTTCCGTTCCTCGGGTCGCAGTCGCCTTTCATCGCGACGACGTAGTTGGTGTAGTTGCTGTCGAGCACGCCCGAGGGCTGCTCGTGGCAGATCTTCATCGCGCCGTTGGTCTGCTGCTCGATCGCGGACTCGAAGCCGTACGCTTCGAGGATGGAGACCTCGCTCTCCTTCAGCCAGAAGATCGCGATCTGCTTGATGTTGTGGAGCTTGTCCAAGTAGCCGGAGCCGTTCGCGTTGAGACCGATCGTCTTGCGCTGCAGCTGACCGGGAGCGCCGTACGCGTACGGATTCTCCGCGCGCGCCCACGACAGCGGGAACCCGATGTCCGGAACCTTGTACTGCTTCGATACCTGCGCGATGCCGCTGTCGTCCGGCGCCGAGACGCTGCCCACGAACGCGAAGATGTGGTCCTCGGTGACGAGCTTCGTTGCGACCTCTTTATCCGTCTGACCGTTGCCGTTGTCATCACGGATGAGCAGCTGCACCTTGCGGCCGCAGATGCCGCCGGCGTCGTTGACCGCGTGGAAGAACGAGTCCGACGCTTCGACGGCGCTGTCGAACTGCCCGGGAAGCGGACCGGTGAGTGCCGCGACGAGGCCGAGCTTGATCGTCGTCGCAGTGACGCCGGGAGCGGGCGAGGACTTCGCTTTGCACGCGGCGTTCACGATGCCCGGCGGCACCGTCGCCGCGGCGCTCGGACCCGCAGCCGGGCCGCCGACGCTGGGTCCCGTGCTCGGACCGAGCGTTCCCGACGGGCCCACCGTTGGGACGACGGTCTGCCCGGGCAAGAGCTGACCCTGGCTCAGCGGCACGACGCGCGAGCCGCACGCCACCAGCACGAGTGCGATGACGGACACGGATGCTGCGATCTTGACCGTTGGTTTCACCCGGGACTCCTCTCCCCAAGATTCAACACCGGCCATTGGAGTCCTGCCAGGTGTCGTTTCCCCTCAAACGTTGCCCTCGAGCAGCAGCGCACCGGCCATCAGCCCGCCGCCGGCGGTTACCACACCCACGCGCGCGTCCTTCACTTGGCGATCCCCGCACTCGCCGCGCAGCTGGCGCGCGCACTCGATGACGTGGCTGATCGCGTGCAGCCGCCCTCCAGAGAGGCTGCCGCCGTGCGTATTCGCCGGGATCGTCCCTCCGATCGCGACGTTTCCGTCCGCGATAAAGGGACCTCCTTCCCCTTTCGGACAGATGCCGAGGTCTTCGAGCCAGCAGAGCGCGAGCCACGAGAATCCGTCGTACAGCTCGGCGAGATCGAGGTCGTCGGGCTTCAGGCCGCTCCGACGCCACAGGTTCTCGGCACAGTACTTAGACGCCATAAACGTTAAGTCTTCCCATTGATCCCAATCCGGGCGCGGACCGGTCGCGAACTCTCCCGCGAGCACCTTCACCGGTTTCGTCTTCAGGTCGCGCGCGCGCTCGAGCGTCGTGATCACGACCGCACCGGCGCCGTCGACGGGGAAGTCGCAGTCGAGCAGCCGGAACGGCGTCGTCACGACGCGGCTCGCGAAGTAGTCGTCCAACGTGATGGGAACGCGCAACGGCGCGTCGGGATTCATCGTCGCGTGGTGGCGGAACGTTACGGCGATCGAACCGAGCTGCTCTTCGGTCGTTCCGTACGTGTGCATATGGCGGCGTGCCCACATCGCGAGCCACTGGCTGGTCATCGGGTCGCCGAACGGCGCGCGGAACTGCATGTCGCCGGGAACGCGAAACCCGTAACCGATCCCCGGAGGCCGCTCGCGGTTGCGCTTCACGGAGCGGAACGTGATCGCTACGTCGCACGCGCCGCGCGCGACTGCGTGCGCCGCGGCGATCACCGGCGTGATCCCGGCGGGCATCCACCCGAAGAGATCTTCGAACCAATCGAGACGTGGAATGCCCAAGCTCTCGACGACGTAAAAGCACGGCACGGAGTCGCCCGCAGCCGGATACGTCGCCATGCCGTCGACGTCTTTCGGGGTCAGCCCGGCTTCATTGAGAGCCGCCTTGCACGCGTCCAGCGTCAGCGCTCCCACGGTCGTGTCGAGCGCGCGCCCGATGGCCGAGTAGCCGGTCCCGACGATCGCGACGTCGCGCATCATCGCTTCTTGAAGAGGGGCAGCCACACGTCTTCGGCCACCGGCTGGAACGTCACTTCGACCGGCATACCGATGCGCACATCCTCGGGCGGCACGTCGACGACGTTGGAAACCATGCGGAGGCCGGCCTGCTCCTCGAGCTCCACGATCACGACGGCGAACGGCGCCGTATACCCGGGTACGTCTTGATGCGTCACGGTGTACGAGTACACGGTCCCGCGGCCGCTCACCCGTTCCGGCTTCAAGTCGCCGCTGCTGCAATTCCAGCACGAGGGCTTCGGGTAGTGGACCCACGTCTTGCACGTCTGGCACCGCAGAATCTCGAGCTGCCTGCGGGCCGTCGCCTCCCAGAAGAACGCCGTCTCGGGGTCGGGCAGGGGAAGCGGCCGGTCGCTCATGCGTCCAGTCCCGCGAACAGCGCGCGCGCAACCAGATCCCGTCCACCGGCCGAGTCGCCGAACATCATCGACGATGCCAACGCGCGCCTGTAGTAGAGGTGCGCGTCGTGCTCCCAGGTGACGCCGATGCCCCCGTGGATCTGGATGTTCTCCGCCGCACAACGCATGAGCGCGTCGTTGGCCGCGACCTTCGCGGTTGCCGCGGCAACGTGCGCGTTGCGGTCGCCCTCGTCGATCGCCGACGCCGCGAAGTACACGGCGAGCCGTGCCGCCTCGACCGCTCGCAGCATGTCGGCGGCCTTGTGCTTGATCGCTTGGAAGCTTCCGATCGGGCGGCCGAACTGCCGACGGTCCTTCGCGTATTCGGTCGCCGATTCGAGCGCGGCCGTGGCCGTGCCGACCGACTCGGCCGCCACGGCCACGCACGCTACGGGACGCAACGGAACCTGCCCGAGCGGCTCCTCGCCTGCGGTCGGCAAGATGCGCGAGAGCGGTCTCGTGAGATCCGCAGACTCGATCTCCTCCGCCTCGAAGGATCGGACGACAGCCGACTGCTGGAATCGCAGGATCGCGACGATGTCGGCCACCGCGCCACACGGCACCTGCGCGAGGTCCTCGGTCGCCGATGCGAGCGTCTCGCCGCCCGCCATCGAATGCGCGAGATCTGCGTTCTCGCCTGCGCGCGCGAGCGCCAGCGCGGCGATCGTGTGCGGAAGGAACGGCCCCGGCAGCAGCGCGCGGCCCGCCTCCTCGAGAACGATGCATGTCTCGAGCACGCTCGAACCTTGGCCGCCGAGCGCTTCCGGGATGGCCACGCCGAGCAGCCCAAGCGAGGCCATCTCCTTCCAGAGCGCGGGATCGTGCGCGCCCGGCATCGCGATCTGCGCGCGCACGTCGACACGCTCACCGAAGAACCGGCGCGCTTCGGCGCGGACGATCTCTTGCTCCGGTGTGAATGAGAAGTTCACTCGTAGCTCCGGCGATCGTCGAGCCGTTTCGCGCCTTCGGCGATCGCCCCCGGCGCGACGGCGTCGACGTCTGCACGCAGGCGCACGTGATCGCGCAGCTCTTGGGTGATCTTGTCGAGCAGCCCTGCAGCCTCCGACGCCAGCTCGACCGCGACGCGGAAGTCGTCCGTGCCTTGCGCGTTCTTCTCGACAACCGCTTGCCACCGTTGCACTTCGGGGTGGCGGGCCATGACCTCCGCGATCTGATCGGGGTACACGAACATCCCGCGCACTTTCGTCGACTCGTCAACGCGGCCGGCGACGCGCGCGATCCGCGAGCCGGTTCTCCCGCACGGGCAGGGGTCGTCGCGGAGCACGACGAGATCGGCGTTCGCGAACCGCAGCAGCGGTCGGTTCGGGTTGGGCACCGTCGCGACGACCTCGCCGGGCTCGCCCGCCGAGACCGGCGCGCGCGTTTCGGGGTCGAGCACTTCGATCACCTGATCGGGATGAAGGTGCATCCCCGACGCCGCCCAGCACTCGTACGCCGGGTACAAGCCGTCGGCGGAGCCGTAGATCTGGCGCACCATCGCGCCGGTACGTTCCTGAAGCTCCGCGCGAAGCTGCTCGGGCAATTTTTCTGCCGTGACGAACGCGACTTCGAGCGACCAGTCCTTGGCAGGATCAACGCCGGTCTCGACGGCCTTGTCGCACAGCAGCTTCAGGAACGTCGGCGTGCCGACGTACCCGGTCACGGGGAGCTTCGCGAGGACCTCGACCTGGACCTCGGTGTTCTGCGGGCCTGCCGGCACGACGGCACAGCCCATCGCGATCAGCTGATCCTCCAAGCCGAAGCCGCCGGGCGTGAGGTGGTAGCTGAACGTGTTGAGGACGATGTCGTTCTCACGGAAGCCCATCGCGTGGAACGCGTACGCGAGCGGCGTCTGCCCGCGCACCGGCGGCGGATCGTCGCGCCGCTGCGCCGCGTAGAAGTGCGGGCCCGGCGAGACGAAGATCCGCTTCGCTTCGTGCAGGGGGAACGTGCCGAGGCCCGCGCGCGCGGTCATCGCCTCTTTCTTCGTCGTGACCGGGATGAGCGCGAGGTCGTCGATGTCGCGGATGTCGTCCGGCTTCAGGCCGGCCTGCTCGAGCTTGCCGCGATAGAAGTCCGAAGACTCCCAGCAGATCTCGACCGTCTTGCGCAGCAGCTCGGTTTGGTGCGCGCGGCGCGCGTCGGCGTCGAGCGCTTCGTTGTCGCTGGAAAGCCCCGCCTTGCGATCCACGGCCGCCAGGGTACTCAGTCGTGCCCGTCGCCGTTGGCCGTCACATCGCCGACGGCTTGGACGAGCGCCTTCCGGTGCATCGCCGCGATCATCTCGCCGAGGGGGTCGGCGACTTTGGCGAGGAACT
>VAYV01000330.1 GCA_005883175.1 Actinomycetota bacterium | reverse complement strand
GTAGCGATGGACAATCGCCTGGAGACATTCGATCGGGCCACGCTGGGGTTGTGGCGAACGACGAACACGGTTCTGTGGGGCGTACTTGCCGCGGGCGTCGGTGTGGTGCTCCTTCAAGCGTTCCAACGAGTGATTCAGCAGATCCTTGCCCGACTCCATTGGAACCTGTTCAGCGGTGGCCTTTTCTTCGACCTGAACCAGCGTATGGACCCCGCTCACTGGACCTTCTGGTGGGTCCTCCCCCGGTACTTCGTGCGGAGCATCGGGGCGCTGTTGATCGGGTTCGCCATCGGCGGGATCGTTGGCTCACGGGTGTGGAAGCGACAGGCACTCGTCGCATCGCTGGCCGCGCTCGCGACCGTCGTCTACACGGCTCTGTTTATCGGCTACGCGGAGGGCATCGGCGTGATCGATCGACGATACCCAACTGCACCGCCCGGGCGTAACCATTCCTTGCTGGCGGGGGGCATCGCGGGATGGCTTTACGAAGGCGTCGGGCTGCTCGCGATCCTTAGCGCTGCTCTTTGGGCTCGCCACGTCGCGCGCCGGCACGCTTAGCTGGCGTTCTTCGCGGCGAGCAGAACCGTCTCGACAACGTCGTCGGGCGTGATCCCCGCGGCTTCGTCGGGCTGCTCGACCGATTCGAACACCCGCTTCACGCGCGCCAGCAGGTCGTCGCGGTCGGCGATGCGCGCGCCTTCCAGCGCCGCACCGACTTTGTCCATCGCCTCCGGCGGCGACACGTGCATGTCTCCCGCCACGAACGCGCGTGCGATCACGTCGCCGTCCAGCTCGACGCCGGCACGCACGAGCTTCTTCGCCTTCACATTGGCGAAACCAACACGCGCGGTGGGTGCCGCGTGCGCCTTGAAGCGGCTCGACGACACGCGCCGGACCCAGTCCTCGGCGCTTACCGTCTTCACGAATCCCTTCGTGCCGACGTCTTCCTCCGCGGTGAACCCGGTCGGATCGAACGCAAGCTCTCGTTCCCTTCGAGCAGCCGACAGCACCGCATTGCGGAACTCCTCGTACGGAAGGTCCTTGCCGCGGACGTCTTTCGGCGTGCAGATGTACTCGACCTGATCCTTGATGATCTTGTCCTTGAACTTCTCTTCTGGGACGCGCGCAACTTTGGCGTACAGCTCGAGGTCAGGCCTGCGGAGGTTGAAGAAGCCGCCGACGACGTTCGTTCCAAGCACCGCCTGCGCGATCAGCGTGCCGAGCTTCCGGCCGTTCCAACGGATGTCGCTGGAGCCTTCGAACTTCGCCTCCTGGAGGCCGAGATCGTCGAGCGCGCGCCGCATCACCGGACGGAAGTACTCGAGGGCGTCGTCCAGGGTCGCGAAGCGGTCGGGGTGGATGAAGAAGCTGAGGAATGCGCTCGCGTTCGTGTCGTAGAACGCGGTGCCGCCGCCCCACACCGGACGCCGGAAAACTTCGATGTGCTCGGCGCGCGCGGCGTCCAGGTCCATGACCGCGTCTATGTCCTCGAACCAGCCGATCTGGAAGTGCCCGCGGCCGAACATCCCGGTCATCATGATCTGCGGGCCGCCGGTCGCGACCGTGGCCGCAAGGATGGGCATGCGCCCGAAGAACTCGGGGGCTTCGCGCGCGCCCGCATCGATGAAACGCCACCGCTCCAAATGTGCTCCGTTCCGGCCGCCGGGGAGCGGCCGGAGAAGCGCAACGCGTTGAGCTCGGCCTTGCGGGCCGAGATGGCGCACGCGTTCGGCGAGCTGGCGGCGGATGATTCGGTCAGTGTTGTCGTCCTGACCGGCGCCGGGTCGGTCTTTTGCGCCGGTCTCGACCTATCGGAGTTCGATCAATCGGGCGACGTCGTCTCGCACTTCACCGACGACGACAACCCCGTCGTCTTCCACACGGCGCTCGGAACGTTCGACAAGCCGATCGTCGGGGCGATCAACGGCCCTGCGCTGGCCGGGGGCTTCGACGTCGCGTGCCAGTGCGACGTCCGCATGGCAGCCGACACAGCCGTCTTCGGCCACCCCGAGATCAAGTTCGGCGCGCCGACGATGTTCACGCAGCTCTCGTACATCGTCGGCGGTGGGATCGCGCGCGACCTGGCACTGACGGGCCGCAAGATCGACGCCGCCGAAGCGCTGCGGATCGGGCTGGTTTCGTCCGTGGTGCCGGCGGCGGAGATCCGTGAAGCGGCTACGGCGTGCGCGCGCCAGATCGCAGAGGCTCCGCTGGCAGCGCTGCAGGTCGTGAAGCGCGCGATCAACACGCGCGCGCCGCTGCAGTTTCCTTAGGACGTTTCGTTGCGGCGCGCGCAGCGTGCCTGCAGCGACTAAGGCGAGACCCGACACCCCAAGTGCAACGTCTGCATAGTGCGCCTCGACGATCGCCTCGCACCCACTCTCGCTGGTCGCGTCGCTGGCACTTGGCGCGCTCGAGCTGCTCTTCGGTCGTGAGGTACTTGCGGATCAGCTCGATCGCGAGCCCCGCGTGCTCCTCATCCGCTTCGATGTGCGTGAAGAAGAACTCGAGGTCGTCGTCGCTGATGCCGTACTTCTCCTTGTAGATCTGGCCCAGGAACGCCATCGTGCGCGTGCGGGCCTCGATGCCGTAGCTCAACGCCGCCAAGCCGACGACGAACTCTTCCTCGAGGCACACCTTCAAGATCCGCTCGACCCACTGCCGCGACTCCGGTATCGGCTCGAGGTCGTATGGCGTCGGCAGGTCCGCGCCGAGCGCGCGCCCGAAGCGCGCGACGAGCTGCGCGTGATCGCGCGACGGATCTCCTTCGCCGTGCTCCTCCTCGATGTTCTCGAGCATCAGCTCGCGCACATCGCGCGGCTCGGCTTTGGCGTAGACGGCGGCGACGCACCGCTTGAAGTTGTCCACCTGGAAGCAGTACGAGGGCGCGAAGCGAACCAGCTTCTCTTTGGGCACCTTGCCTTCGGCGAACTCGATCATGAACGGGCCGGTCTCGAACCACTGCGAGTTCATGACCTCGGTCAGCTCTTTCTCAACGCGATCCGCATCGACGGCCATCACGAGGCACCTCCTTGGGGCGAACGAGCGGCATCATTGCACGCGCGCGCGCAAGGTTGCTACCGTCGCGCACCGGAAGAAGGAGGAAAACCACATGGGTCTTTTGGATGGTCGGGTCGCCGTCGTCACCGGTTCGGGACGCGGCATCGGTCGCGGGATCGCGATGGAGCTTGCGGCGAACGGCGCTAAGGTCGTCATCAACGACGCCGGCGTAGACGTCGACGGTCGCGGGGGCAGCGAGGACGCGGCCGCGCAGACGTGCAAGGAGATCGAAGCCGCCGGCGGTGAGGCCGTTCCGAACTACGGCGACGTCAGCAAGTTCGACCAAGCGCAGGGGATCATCCAAAGCGCGGTCGACGCCTTCGGCACCATCGACATCCTCGTTAACAACGCCGGCATCCTGCGCGACAAGAGCCTGCTGAAGATGGAGGAGTCAGAGTTCGACGCAGTGATCGGCGTCCACCTGAAGGGCACGTTCAATTGCACGCGCCACGCCGCTCCGATCATGAAAGAGAAGAGCTACGGACGGATCATCAACATCACGTCATCCGCCGGACTGCGCGGCAACTTCGGGCAGACGAACTACTCCGCTGCCAAGGCCGGCATCGCAGGGATGACCCTCACGTGGGCGATCGAGCTCGGCAAGTATGGAATCACCGTGAACGCGATGGCGCCCAGTGGCGTCACGCG
>VAYV01000048.1 GCA_005883175.1 Actinomycetota bacterium | reverse complement strand
CGGGCGGCATGTTCGGCACGATCGTCCAGCTCAGCGACGAGTTCGCATGGGTCGAGCTTGCCCCCGGCATGACGGTGAAGATGCTTCGGCGCGCCGTGATCGGGAAAACGGGTCCGGTCGAGGAGGCCGAGCCGGGAACGACGGAGTGACGAAACCGACGCATGGCTAAGGTCAAGAACAAATACTGGCGGTCCCTGGCCTTCATCGTCGTCTTGATCGCGGCCTTGTGGGGGTGGAACGTCTACGCCCACGCGCGCGACGTTTCGAAGGTGCGCAAAGACAACAAGACTCGCACGGCCGAGCTCAAGGAGCCGCGGCCGGGCTTCCTCACGTACGGGCTCGATCTGCGCGGAGGGCTTACCGTGGTGTTGGAGCCGACGGGGCAGGCCAGCCACGACGCACTCACCACGGCGCTTGAGATCATTCGCAACCGCGTCGACGCGCTCGGTGTCGCGGAACCGGACATCTCGCTGCAAAGCAACAACATCGAGGTGCAGCTGCCGGGTGTGAAAGATCCGGCCGACGCGCTGAAGGCGATCGGGACAACCGCCAAGCTCGAGTTCAGACCGGTCCTTGCCGCCGTCGGCCCCACGACGACGATCCCGAAGGGGGTCGTCAACCCGAACTGCGGGGACATCAACACCTATCCGCAAGATGTCCCCACGAACCCGATCATCCTCTGCGTCGAGGGGAAGGATCAGAAGGGGAACCTGACGCCGGCAGGTACGTGGAACAAGTTAGCGCTCGGTCCAGTTGCCCTCGAAGGCACCGACGTCTCGAACGCGCAGGCGGAGCTGCCGTCCAGTACCACAACGGCGAGCGCGGCGGGCTGGCAGATCAACCTCAGCCTGACGAGCAGCGGCGCGAAGAAGTTCCAAACGGTGACCGGCAGCCTCGCCTGTAACCCGTCCGGCGATCCGACACGCCAGCTTGCGATCGTGCTCGACAGCAAACATCACCGGCACCTTCACCGAGAAGGAAGCGAAAGATGTTGCGCTCGTGCTGAAGTACGGTGCTCTGCCGGTCGAGCTGCGTTCATCGACCATCACGACCGTGAGTCCGACCCTCGGACGCGAAGCGCTGCACAGCGGCTTGGTCGCCGGCGCGATCGGGCTCGGGATCGTGTTCTTGTACGTCTTGCTCTTCTACCGCGCGCTCGGGCTGGTCGTCTGGATCGGTCTCGCGGTTCACGCGACCCTCACGCTGGGGGTGATCGTCTTCCTCGGCCGGACCGCAGGCTTCGCCCTCTCGCTGGCAGGGATCGCCGGCTTGATCGTCTCGCTGGGTATCGCGACCGACTCATTCATCGTGTATTTCGAGCGGATCAAGGACGAGGTGCATCAAGGAAAGACGGTACGGGCTTCGGTTGATCGCGCGTGGACGAGCGCCTGGCGCACGATCGTGGCGGCGGACTTGGTCACTGCGCTGGCGGCCATCGTCCTGTACTTCTTGGCCGTCGGCAGTGTTCGCGGCTTCGCGCTCACTCTCGGCCTGTCGACCGCGCTCGACCTGTTCGTCTCCCGGCTCTTCATGCACCCGTCGGTGTGGCTGCTCGCACAGACCAAACGGTTCAACGAGAGCAAGACCCTCGGCATGGGATCTGTTGCCGGCGTCGGCGAGCTCGTGCCGGCGGCGGGAGGCGTGCGCTGATGCCGGCTCTGCGTGACATCGTCCGAGGCGAAGCCCATTTCAACATCATCGGGCGGTTCCGCATGTGGGCGACCATCTCGGGCGTCGTGCTCATCGCGAGCCTGGGTGGTTTGTTCGGCCGCGGTTTGAACTTGAGCATCGACTTCAAGGGAGGAACGTCGTTCACCGTCCCCGTCTGCCCGGGAAGCTCGTTGACCGGCGTCTCGAGCGCGAAAGCCGTTCAGGATGCGCAGAACGCGCTGGCGCAGTACAACCTCGGCGACGTGCGCGCGCAGCTCCAAACGAACCCGACGGGAGCGACCCAGGCCGAAGGGTCCGCCTGCAGCACGGCAACCGAGCTCCTCGTGCGCACCCCCCACATCAAGGACCAGCAAATCACCCTGCCGGCCGTGCAGAAGGCGCTCGCGCAGCTCGCCGGTCAGACGGATCAGAACCAGGTGAGCTTCACCGATGTCGGCCCCACGTGGGGGAAGCAGATCTCCAACAAGGCGCTCCGCGGGCTCATCGTCTTCCTGGTCCTCGTCACGATCTACATCAGCGTCCGCTTCACTTGCTGGCCACAGCCGGGATCTATGCGCTTCTCGGCATCGCTGTGACGCCGGCAACGGTGATCGCCTTACTGACCTTGCTTGGGTACTCGCTGTACGACACCGTCGTCGTGTTCGACAAGATCCGCGAGAACGTGGGTGCCTCCGGGTCCACGGGACGGCAGTCGTACACGGACGTCGTCAACGAATCCGTGAACAAGGTGCTCATGCGTTCCATCAACACGTCGCTTTCGACCCTGCTGCCGATCGGCGCGCTGCTGTTCGTCGGCGTGTTCCTCTTCCACGCGACCACGCTCGAGGACTTGGCCGTCGCGCTCTTCATCGGCACGATCGTCGGGACCTACTCCAGCATCTTCATCGCGTCGCCGATCCTCGCGGCTTTGAAAGAGCGCGAGCCTCGCTACAAGGCGGTGCGCGAGCGGATCGCAAGCGGCGACTTCCGCGGCACCGGTGGACGGCCGGCGCCCCGGCCCGCTCGGCAGGTGAGCGCCGCCGACTACGTCGCGCAGACCGCGACGGCCCTGGAGGAAAACGGCGGTGGCGACGGCCGGCCGAAGCAAGCCCCCGGTGGGCCGATGCGCGTGCAGCGCGCCGCGCCCAAGCCGCGGAAGAAGAAGAAAAAGAAGAGACGCTAGATGCGCGACGCCTCCGAGCTCTTGCGGAGTCGCGTGCGCGACGTGCCGGACTTCCCCCAGCCCGGGATCGTGTTCAAGGACATCACACCTCTGCTCGCCGATCCCGTCGCGCTGTCCCGTGTGATCGACGAGCTGGTCGTCGGGCTCGGCCGTGGAACCATCGACAAGGTCGTCGGGATCGAGGCGCGGGGGTTCATCGTCGCCGCTCCGGTCGCGTACCACATGGCCGCCGGTTTCGTCCCGATCCGCAAGCGCGGCAAGCTTCCGTGGAAGACCGAGCAGGAGAGCTATCAGCTCGAGTACGGGGAGGAGACGATCGAGATCCACGCCGACGCGATCACACAAGGCGAGCGGATCGCGATCGTCGACGACGTCCTCGCGACCGGGGGAACGGCGGCTGCGGCCTCCCGCCTCGTCGAGCGGCTGGGCGGCACGGTCGTATCGATGGCCTTCCTGATCGAGCTCGCCTTCTTGAAGGGCCGCGAGAAGCTCGAAGGCTACGACATCCTGTCTCTCCTGCAGTATTAGCTCGGGCCGGAGGCTCATCCCGGTGGTTACACTGGTGACATGGAGCCCCGCCCCGCCCAAACCGATGGGAAACGTCGTGGGGTCCTGGCGCGCCTCCGGCCGGTCGAGCAGGAGCCGGAGAGCAGCGTCGACTCCTTGCTCCACGCCGTCAAGGCGTCCAACCCGAAGGCCGACGTCAAGCTGATCGAGCGCGCATACCAGTACGCCGCGGAGAGCCACCGGGATCAGTTCCGCGCGTCGGGCGAACGGTTCATCGAGCATCCCTTGGAGGTCGCGCGCATCCTGGCCGACCTGAACATGGACACCACGACGATCGTGGCCGCCCTCCTCCACGACGTGGTCGAAGACACGCCGCTGTCGATCGAGGAGATCGAGAAGGAGTTCGGCGAAGAGACCTCGCACATCATCGACGGCGTCACCAAGCTGGACAAGGTGACGTTCCAGTCCAAGGAGGCACATCAGGCCGAGACGATCCGCAAGATGATCATCGCCATGGCGCGGGACATCCGTGTGCTGCTGATCAAGCTCGCGGACCGGCTGCACAACATGCGGACGGTCGGCCACTTGTCGCGCGACACCCAAGAGCTGAAGGCGCGCGAGACCTTGGAGATCTACGCGCCGCTCGCGCACCGGCTCGGCATCCACCAGATCAAGTGGCAGCTCGAAGACCTGTCCTTCGCGACCTTGCACCCGAAGCAGTTCGACGAGATCGTGCGCATGGTCGAGGAGCGCCAGCCCGAGCGAGAAGACGTCGTGGAGCAGGTCGTCGAACAGCTCTCCGAGGCGCTGAAAGCGGTGAAGATCAAGTCCACGGTGAGCGGCCGGCCGAAGCACTTCTGGTCGATCTATCAGAAGATGGTGATCAGGGGCCGGGAGTTCGCGGAGATCTACGACCTCGTCGGCATCCGCGTCACCACCGAAACGCTGCGCGACTGCTACGGGGCGCTCGGCATCATCCACTCTCTGTGGAAGCCGATCCCCGGCCGCGTGAAGGACTACATCGCGATGCCGAAGTTCAACATGTACCAGTCGCTGCACACCGCCGTCGTGGGGCCGAACGGCAAGCCGCTCGAGATACAGATCCGTACCGAGCAGATGCACCGCACGGCCGAGTACGGCATCGCCGCGCACTGGAAGTACAAAGACGGCACCCAGCGCGAAGACGCCGAGCTCGCCTGGCTGCGGCAGATGCTCGACTGGCAGAAGGAGCTCTCCGATCCGCGCGAGTTCATGGAGAGCTTGCGCATCGACCTGTATCAGGACGAGGTGTTCGTGTTCACGCCGAAAGGTGATGTGCGCGCGTTCCCGATCGGCGCGGCGCCGATCGACTTCGCTTATGCGATCCACACCGACGTCGGACATCGCTGTGTCGGCGCGCGCGTGAACGGCCGGCTCGTCCCGTTGACCACCGAGATGCAGTCGGGCGACACGATCGAAATCATCACCTCGAAAGCGGCCGGCGCTGCTCCCTCGCAGGACTGGCTGCAAGTCGTCAAGACGCCGCGCGCGCGCAACAAGATCCGGCAGTGGTTCACGCGCGAGCGGCGTGAAGATGCGATCGAGAAGGGCCGAGAGGAGCTCCGCGCCGCGCTGCGCAAGGCCGGGCTTCCCGTGCAGACGACGCTGTCGTCGTCGGTGATGTCGTCGATCGCGAAGGACCTTCGCCTGCCCTCGGTCGAAGCGATGGAGGCGGCCATCGGAGCCGGTCACCTTTCGACGGCGGTCGTGATCCAACGGCTCGAGCACGAGGTCGAGGGCGACGAAGATGTGATGCCGGTTCCCAGCAGGCCGGTCCGGATGCGCGCGCCCTCGGAGCACGGCGTCGTGGTTCAGGGCGTCGACGACGTCTTGGTCCGTCTCGCGCGATGCTGCACTCCGGTGCCACACGACCGCATCGTGGGCTTCGTCACGCGCGGCCGCGGCGTATCGGTGCACCGCGCGGACTGCCCGAACGCCAAGGCGCTGCTGTCCGAGGCCGAACGGACGATCGACGTCTCGTGGGACGCCGCGCGCTCCGGATCGTTCACGGTCGGCCTCATGGTGCAGGCACTGGACCGGCAGAAGCTGCTCCGCGACGTGACGACTGCGATCAGCGAGATGGGTGTCAATATCCTCGGCTCGTCCAGCCATACCGATCCGCGCACGCGCACGGCGACGCTGCGATTCTCGGTCGAGCTGGCCGATCCCGGCCACCTCGAGCACATCCTTGCGCAGATCAAGCGCATCAACGCCGTGTACGACGCGAGCCGCATCGTTCCCGGCCTCGGCGCCGGCGCCTGAGAGCGCGTTGCGCGCGGTCGTCCAGCGGGTCGCGCGCGCGTCGGTCACCGTCGACGGGTCGGAGGTCGCTTCGATCGGACCGGGGCTGCTCGTCTTGTTGGGGGTCGGAGCCGACGACGAACACGCCGACTGTGTGTGGCTCGCCGACAAGGTTCGGCAGCTCCGGATCTTCCCCGACAACTCCAGCGTGATGAACCGGTCGGTCGAGGAGTCGAACGGTGCGGTGCTCGTCGTCTCCCAGTTCACGCTGCTCGGCGACGCGCGGCGCGGGCGCCGGCCCAGCTACATCGCGGCCGCACCCCCGGACAAGGCAGAAGCGTTGTACCGCGCGTTCGTCGAAACTTTGCGGGCGCAAGGCCTCGACGTCGCAGAAGGTGTGTTCCAAGCGATGATGCAGGTTGAGCTCGTGAACGACGGGCCGGTGACGATCCTGCTCGACTCGAAGAAGACCTTCTAGCCCTTCGGCAGCCCCCGCAGCGACCACGCGCCTCCGGCGACGAAGGGAAGCGATGCGAGCGCTGCGGCGGCTGCGCCGCCCCGCCCGACGTAGCGAGACGCGGCCGCTCCGGCGATCGTGTCGGCAACGTCGCTGGCGAGACACGTCGTCGCCCAGCGACGTGTGTCCGACTCATCGCCGAAGGTTGCCGCGAGCGTCCCGACCCCGAGCACGAGATCCCGGATCCCGACGACCCGTGCGAACAAGAACAGCGATCCGGCGGGCTCTTCGTTGGGAACCATCAGCCGAAGCATCTTGGTCGTCTTGACGGCCAGCGCAGCGCCGAAGGCCGCTCGAGCGAGAGCGATCACGCGCACCATGCGCAGCGGGTCCACGCGCGCGACGATATCGGCGTCGTCCGCAGACGGCAAGGTCCGGATGCGCGCTCGGGCCCGGAGGGGTCGCGATAGGATGCCCGCCGTGGCGGATCAGCGCATCGTCGAGGGCTACACCCTCGGCGTGTTCCAGTCGAACACGTACGTTCTGGCTGCGCGCGCGGGCGAGGGCGCGGTCGTGATCGATCCCGGCCAAGACGCGGGCGAGCTGGTCTCAGAGCGCCTCGCGGCGCACGGCCTTCGGCTGGAAGCGGTCCTCCTGACGCACGGGCATATCGACCACATCTGGGACGCGGCGCGCGTCGCAGACGAGGCCGGTGTCGCCGCGTACATACATCCCGGCGACCGCTACATGCTCGACGATCCCGGGGCGGCGCTCGGCCGCTTGGGGCTCGGAAAATTCGACGTCGGGATCCCGGCCGACGTTCGAGATCTATCGGACAACGACGAGCTGCGTCTGGGCGGCGTGAACCTCACGGTTCGTCACACGCCGGGCCACACGCCGGGCCACTGCGTCTTCATAACAGACGGCATCCTGTTCTCCGGCGACCTCATCTTCCAAGGCTCGATCGGCCGCTCCGATTTCCCCGGCGGCTCGCTCGAGGACCTGATGGATTCGATCCGCCGCGTCGTGCTCCCGATGGACGACGACGTCGTGATCTTGAGCGGACACGGCCCCGAGACCGCCGTCGGCGTCGAGCGACGCACCAACCCGTTCGTGATCGCCGACGCACGCGGCGAGCTCCCGCGCCTTCTGGGCCTATGAAACAGCCCCGGGGCACGCAGGATTTCCTGCCGCCCGCTTCCGAACGGTTCTGGGCCCTCGAGAAGCTTGGTGCGGACATCTTCGGGCGCGCCGGCTACGGCCGCGCGATCACGCCGATGTTCGAAGACACCGACCTGTTCGAGCGCAGCGTCGGTGAGGCCACCGACATCGTGAACAAGGAGATGTACACGTTCATGGACCGAAGCGATCACTCGCTCACGTTGCGGCCCGAGGGGACGGCCTCCGTGATGCGCGCGATCGTCACGCATCACCTGGGGGACAAGGGGCTTCCGATCAAGCTCTACTACGACGCCGCGATGTTCCGGTACGAGCGGCCGCAGAAGGGACGCTTCCGGCAGCATCACCAGCTGGGCATCGAAGCGGTCGGCTCCGAGGACCCGGCGCTCGACGCCGAAGTGGTCGAGATCGGTCACAACCTGCTTCGAGAGGCGTACGTCGGGCCGGTTACGCTGTTGTTGAACAGCATGGGTCATCGGGGACCCAATTGCCGTGACCGGTACCTGCCGGCGTTGCGCGCGTTCCTCGAGCAGCATCGCGAGGAGCTCGACGCCGACTGCAAGCGCCGGATGGTCGTGAATCCCCTGCGCGTGTTCGACTGCAAGGTGCCGGCGGACCAAGCGCTCCTCGCGACCGCGCCGATGCTGAGCGACTTCATCTGCGACGACTGCCGCGCGCACCTCGCGGCCGTCCAGGGGTTCCTGGACGACGCAGGGATCAAGTACGAGATGGCACCGCGGCTGGTGCGCGGCTTCGACTACTACACCCGCACGACGTTCGAGTATCAGTCCGGCGCTCTGGAAGCCGCGCAGAACGCCGTCGGGGGCGGCGGACGGTACGACGGTCTGGTCGAAGAGATCGGTGGACCGGCGCTACCCGGCATCGGGTTCGGACTCGGGATCGAACGCATCCTGCTCGCACAAGAGGCGGCCGAGGTTGGTCTCGCGGCCGATATGGCCTACGTCGAGCGAGGGTTGAAGACACAGCTGAAGCACGCGGACCGTACGGGCGCGCGGTTCGCGGCCTTGATCGGCGAGAAGGAGCTTTCATCCGGCGCCGTGACCATGCGGGACATGACGTCCGGAGAACAGAGCGAAGTCGCCTTCGACGCGGCCACCTCGTGGCTGGGGGAGCGCGCGCGATGATGCGAACCCATTCCTGCGGCGAGCTGCGCGCTTCGGACGCGGGGAGCGAAGTCAGGTTGGCCGGATGGGTTCACCACCGCCGCGACCACGGGAAGATCATCTTCCTCGACCTCCGCGACGCGAGCGGCACGGTTCAGGTGGTCGTCCATCCGGACGTGGGCGTGGACGCCGAGAGCGTGCAGCGCGAGTACTGCGTCTCGATCGGCGGCACGGTCGAGAAGCGGAAGCCGGGGACGGAGAACGCGAACCTGCCGACGGGGGAGATCGAGATCACGGCGAGAAGTCTCGAGGTTCTTTCACCCAGCGAAACGCCGCCGTTCATCGTGGAAGACGGCGTGGACGTCGACGACGTCACACGTCTGAAGTACCGGTACATCGACCTCCGGCGTCCCGAGATGCAGCACGCGCTTCGTCTGCGCGCGAAGGTCGTCGGCGAGATCAGGTCGTACCTGGACGCGCGGGGCTTCACCGAGATCGAAACCCCGATCTTGTTCAAGTCCACGCCCGAGGGCGCGCGCGACTTCCTCGTGCCGTCACGCTTGCAGCGAGGCAGCTTCTACGCCTTGCCGCAGTCGCCGCAGATGCTGAAGCAGATCCTCATGGTCGGCGGGATGGAGCGCTACTACCAGATCGCGCGCTGCTTCCGCGACGAAGACCTGCGCGCTGACCGCCAGCTGGAGCACACGCAGCTCGACCTGGAGATGTCTTTCGTCGAGCAAGAAGACGTCTTGCAGCTGCTCGAAGGATTGTTCATCCACCTGTGGCGTGAGTGCGTTGGTGTCGATGTCGAGCAGCCGTTCCCGCGGATCCCGTACGCGGAAGCGATAAGGCGTTTCGGCACCGACCACGTCGACCTGCGCTACGGCATGGAGCTCGCAGACCTAAACGAAGTGTTCTCGGAGACGAGCCTCGGCATCTTCAGATCGGTGATCACGTCCGGGGGAACGATCCGCGGCTTCGCCGTGCCGGGCGCCGGAGAGCTGAATCACGCGCAGCTGAAGCGGCTCGAGCACGCCGCGATGGACCGCGGCGCGAAAGGCCTCGCGTGGGTCATCTTGCGCGACGGGGGAGAGGTGGACTCCCCTCTCGCGAAGCACCTCTCCGAGCGCGAGCGAAACGGGATCGCGTCGGCGACGGACGGGAAGCCGGGCGACCTCATCCTGATGATGGCCGACAAGGCCGAGGTCGTGAACCCGATCCTGGGCGCGCTCCGCATGGAGCTGGCGAAGGAGCGCGGCCTCATCCCCGACGGCGCCTGGAAGTTCTGCTGGATCGTCGACTATCCGTTCTTCGTTTGGAACCCCGACGAAGACAAGTGGGATCCGATCCATCACCCGTTCACGATGCCGGTTGGCGGCGGCGAGACGCTCGACGGCGACCCGGCGGCCGTGCGCGCATCGGCGTACGACCTCGTTTTGAACGGCCTCGAGCTCCTCAGCGGCAGCATCCGCATCCACCGTCCAGACATCCAACGCAAGGTGTTCGACGCGCTCGGCATCTCGCCGGAGGACGCGGAGGAGCGGTTCGGGTTCTTCCTCGAAGCCTTCCGGTACGGCCCGCCGCCGCACGGTGGGATCGGGTGTGGGATCGACCGCGTGATGATGCAGATGCTGGGGACGGAGAACATCCGCGACGTCGTCGCATTCCCGAAGACGCAGTCGGGCGTCGATCCGCTCTCGGGTGCGCCGACGCCGGTCGATCCCGATCAGCTGAAGATCCTCGGCCTCCGACCGCTGCCGTCGTGACACCCCGGAAGCAGCCCTCGCAGCGATCGTCGCTGTTCGCGGAGGGCGCGCGCCGGTCGCCCACCGAGGTGCCCCCCAAAGAGGCGCCACTCGCCGCGCGGATGCGGCCCCGATCCCTGGATGAATTCGTCGGTCAGTCGCATCTGCTGGAACGTGGCAGCGTTCTTCGGACGCTGATCGAGGAGGACAAGCTCCGGTCGGTGATGCTCGTCGGACCGGCGGGAACGGGGAAGACGTCGCTGGCGGTGCTGATCGCGCGGCATACGTCCGCGGAGTTCATCCAGCTGTCGGCGGTGACGTCCGGCGTCGCCGACGTGCGGCGGGTCGTCGAAGAAGGCCGCGAGCGGCTTGAAGCGACGGGTCGCCGCACGGTCCTGTTCATCGACGAGGTCCACCGCTTCAACAAGGCGCAACAAGATGTCTTGCTGCCCGGTGTCGAAGCGGGCTGGATCGTCCTCGTCGGCGCGACCACCGAGTCGCCGTTCTTCAGCATCATCCGCCCCTTGCTCTCGCGAACCGTACTGTTCCGCCTTGACTCCCTCACCGAGGCCGACATCCGAACGATCCTCGACCGGGCAGTCGACGACGTCGAGCGCGGGATCGGAGGGATGAAGGCAGACGGCGACGCGCTCGACGCGATCGCGAATCGCTC
>VAYV01000047.1 GCA_005883175.1 Actinomycetota bacterium | reverse complement strand
CTTCACCGCCAGCATCTTCGCGATCTGCGGCGTGGAGAAACCCAGCCACCGAAGCTGGCGCGCCTTCTCTTTCTTGCGTTCACGTCGTTCGCAACTCATGAGGCCAATGTACACGGCGTCTATGACAGAAACGCCGGTAAAAACGGTGAAAGTTTGCGCACGCACCACGCCGGAAAACATCACAACAGGAGGGAGGAACTAACTATGGCGACCGGAGCAGCAGGCATCCCGGCAGAGCAATTGGAGGATGACGACTTGAAGCGCGAGCTCCATCACCTCTACGAGACGCGCGAAGACACGTTCTTCAACGGCAGCGGCGACGCGTTCGAGATCCACACGGAACGCATGCTCGAGTTGGAGCAGGAGTACGCGAAGCGCCGTCCGCAGGAGACGAAGGCCGACCCCGCGCGCACCCGCACCGGCTCGCGCGCGCGTGCGCACCAGCCGCTCGACGAATAACACATGTCCGCCGAGCCCTACCTGCCGAAGCGCAAGACCCTGAACACGTTGAATCAGGCCGTCCAAGACTGCAAAGGCTGCAGCCTCTGGCAGCACGCAACGCAGGCGGTGCTCGGCGAAGGCACGACCAAAGCGCAATTGATGTTCGTCGGCGAGCAGCCCGGCGACCAAGAGGACCAGCAAGGCCGGCCCTTCGTCGGGCCGGCGGGCAGGCTGCTCGACAAGGCGTTGGAGGAGGCAGGCATCGACCGGCAAGCCGTCTACGTCACCAACGCCGTCAAGCATTTCAAGTTCACACCGCAGGGCAAGCGCCGCATCCACAAGAAGCCGAACGCGGAGGAAGTGCGCGCGTGCCACCCGTGGTTGGAGGCCGAGATCGCGGTCGTGAAGCCGAAGATCGTCGCCGCGATGGGCGCGACCGCTGCGCAGGCGTTGCTCGGCCCGAAGTTCAAAGTCACCAAGGACCGGGGCACGTTCGTCGGCAGCGACCCGATGATCACCGCAACGGTTCACCCGTCGTCAATCTTGCGCGCGCCGGACGAAGACGCGCGCCACGAGCAGATGACAGCCTTCGTCGACGACCTTCGCCTGATCGCGAAGCGGCTCGCGAGTTAGACGGGACGAGGTCCGTGGTCGACCGAGTGAACGACCTCGACGCGCGCGAACTCTCCCTGCACGGCCGCGGCGATGGCAACGGCGTGCATCTCGTGACGGGCTAAGCCGAGCCATGTCGGCCCGCTTCCCGCCAAGATCACGCCGAGCGCGCCCGCCGCGCCGAGTGCGTCTCGCCCGGTGCGGATCTGAGGGGCCAGCGACAACGCAGCCCGTTCCAGATCGTTCCGCAGAGCAGATGCGAGCCGCTCGACGTCCGCGCGCGCAAGCGCATCGGCGACGTCGTAGGGATCCTCGACGCGTCCACCGCCGAGCCGATCGAACTCCTCGTACACGTCGGCAGTCGACAACCGCGCGCCGGAGATCCCAAGGATCCACCACACCGGCGTCGGGCACGGCAGCACCGAGAGGTTCTCGCCGACGCCGCGCGCGGCCGCGGTCCCGCCGCGCACGCAGAACGGTACGTCGGCGCCGAGCCCGGCCGCCATCTTCTCC
Source organism: Actinomycetota bacterium (assembly GCA_005883175.1). Lineage (GTDB taxonomy): Bacteria > Actinomycetota > AC-67 > AC-67 > AC-67 > AC-67. Next base: position 4,567 of record VAYV01000047.1, on the reverse strand, counting down.
AACGCCTTCTTCGAAACCCTCGTGTCGAGCAGCCCGTTCAGGCCGACGAGCGTCGCTGCGGCGTCCGCGCTCCCCCCGCCCAGGCCGGCGGCAACCGGGATCCGCTTCTCGATCGCGATCGAAACGCCGGAACCGCCTTGCAGCTCGGCGAACGCGCGCGCCGCGCGCAACGCGAGGTTGCTGTCGTCCTCCGGTGCGGCGCCCGCCGGCGAGACGGTGACGCCGAACGCGTCCGAGGGCGCTAGCGTCACCGAGTCGAAGAGCGAAACCGCCTGCATCACCGACTCGATCTCGTGCAGCCCGTCCGGCCCGCGCGCGCCTACGGTCAGGAACGGATTGACCTTCGCCGGCGCAAGCAGCTTCATCGCTTCACGGGCAGCGCGCGCGCGATCGCAGCGAACTCGGGAACGCCGAGCGTCTCGGCGCGCGCCTTGGGCGCGACGCCCGCTCGGTCCAAAGCGCGCTCGACCCCCACAGCATCCCAGCCTGCACCGCGCAGCGCGCGCCTGATCGTCTTTCGGCGCTGCGCGAAACCGGCCTCGATCACCGCGAACAAGCGGGGCCGTGCGATGCGCGCCGCTGGGCGCGCGCCCCGCTCGATCTGAACGATCACCGACTCGACGTCGGGCATCGGGTAGAAGACCCGCCGGGACACGCGGCCGGCGATCTTCGCCGACGCGAGGAACGCGATCTTCGCGCTCACCGCTCCGTACGCGTCGTCGCCCGGGCGCGCGGCCAGTCGCTCGCCCACTTCCTTCTGGACCATCACGGTGAATGACTGTATCGCCGGCACCCCGACGAGCAGATCGAGTACAAGCGGCGTTGCGATCTGGTACGGCAGGTTCGCAACGAGCTTCGTCGGTCGACCCCGCAGCAGCTTCTTCACGTCGACATGCATCGCGTCGCCGACCACAACGCGCGCGTCCGAGCCCTCCAAGACTTCCGCCAGCACCGGCTCCAGCGCGCGATCGACCTCGACCGCGATCAGCCGCGCACCCCTCTCGAGGATTCCCAAAGAGAGTGAGCCGATCCCCGGCCCGATCTCCAAGACCAGATCGCCGCGCGTCACCCCGGCAACCGAGACGACCTTGCGGATCGTGTTCGGATCGGTGACGAAGTGCTGGCCGATCGAGGTCCTCGGCCGCAGACCGTGCCGCTCCAGGAGCGCGCGCGTCTCGCGTGGCCCGAGCATCACGCCCAGCCGAACAAGCGCGCGGCGTTCGCCGAAGTCGCGCGCGCGACCTCATCGGCGGGAACGCCTTTCACGGCTGCGATGGCCTCGGCCACCAACGAAACATAGGCCGGCTCGTTCGGCTTGCCACGGTGCGGCGCCGGCGTCAGGAACGGCGCGTCGGTCTCGACGACGATGCGATCGAGCGGGGCCAGGGCCACAGCCTCGCGCAGATCCTGAGCGTTCTTGAACGTCACCACGCCGGCGAACGACAGCGTCGCTCCGAGGTCCAGCGCACGCCGCGCCTCCTCCGGACCGCCACTGAAGCAATGGAACACCAGTCGCTCCGGCGCGCCGGCCGACGCCAAAATCGAGAACGTATCGTCCCACGCCTCCCGCGAGTGGATCACCAACACCTTCCCCACGCGTCGGGCCATCTCGACCTGCTTCGCGTACACCTCTCGTTGCTTCTCCCGCGGCGAGTTGTCGTAGTGATAGTCGAGCCCTGCCTCACCCACGCCGACCACGCGCTGCTCGGTCGATGCAAGCTGCTCGATATACGAAAGCAACTCATCGCTCTGATCCTTCGCGTCGTGCGGATGCAGCCCGACCGTCGCCCATATCTGGTCGTGCGTCCGAGCAGCCCTCACCGCCCACTCGCTGCTCGCGCGATCGACGCCGATCGTCACCGCACGTGCGACACCGGCCGCGCGCATCCGCTCCAACGCGCCGTCGAGGTCCTCGAGCATGTCGAGGTGGCAGTGCGTGTCGACAAGCATGCGAAACTCAGCCGTCGACGCGTGGGAACAACGACTCGCCTTTGGAGACCTTCGTCCCCGGCACGAGCCCGCCCCACCGGCCAGCGGCAGGCAAACGCTGCGCGTCCAACCCCTCGGAGACGCCCAGCGACGTCCACAGGCGCGCGCTCGCGGCCGGCGTGAACGGCGACAGCAGAACGGCGAGCAGCCGCAGCGCTTCCGCTGCGGCATACAGGATCGCGTCGACGCGCTTGCGTTGTGAAGGGTCCTTCGCCAGCTTCCACGGCGCCGTTTGCACGAGATACTGGTTCGCCTCGCGCACGATCGTGTCGATCGCGTCGAGGCCTTCGTGGAACGCGAAGCGTTCCAACGCGTCGTCGTACGCGACGACGGCCTTCTCCGCGACCGAGCGGAACGCGCGCTCGGGATCCTGCTCGCCTCCCACCGGGTCCGGCACGGCCCCACCGGATGTCGACTCGATCAGCGCGAGCACGCGGCTCGCGAGGTTGCCGATCCCGTTGGCCAGCTCGGCGTTGTACCGAGCCAGCATCGACTCCCAGCTGAAGTTGCCGTCTTGTCCGAAGGCGATATCGCGCAGGAAGTAATAACGGAACCCGTCGACCCCGAACGTTTCGATGAGCTGGTCCGGATGGATCCCGGTGAGCTTCGTCTTCGACATCTTCTCTCCGCCGACGAGCAGCCAGCCGTGCGCAACCACGAGGTCCGGCGGGTCGACTCCGGCCGCGTGCAGCATCGCCGGCCACGTCACGGCGTGGAACCGCAAGATGTCCTTGCCGACGAAGTTCACGCCGGGCCAGAATGTCTTGAAGAGCTCGCCGTCCGGGTAGTCGAGCGCGGTGATGTAGTTGAGCAGCGCCTCGACCCAAACGTAGATGACGTGCTTCGGATCCCACGGGATCGGGATCCCCCAGCTGAACGTCGATCGCGAGATCGACGTGTCCTGCAAGTCGCGCGCGAAGTTGATCACTTCGTTGAGGCGGGACGGCGGATAGACCGGCGCCGGCGTGCGCGCGTAGTACTCGTTGATCAACCAGTCCTTGTACTTCGAGAGCCGGAAGAAGTAGTTCTCCTCCGAGACGACCTCCACCGGGATCCCGTGGATCGGGCACTTGCCGTCGATCAGCTCTTCGGGCTTGTAGAACTCTTCACAGGAAACGCAGTACAAACCTTCGTACTTGGCGAGGTAGACGTCGCCCGAATCGTAGAGCCGCTGCCAGAACTCCTGGACCCGCGTCTTGTGGCGCTCTTCGGTCGTCCGGATGAAATCATCATTAGAGATATCCAAACGGCTCCACAGCTCTTTCCACGCCGGAACGATGCTGTCGACCCATTCCTGCGGCGAACGCCCGTTCTCCTCGGCCGCGCGAGCAACCTTCTGCCCATGCTCGTCCGTCCCCGTCAAGAACCTCACTTCCAGGCCTTTTAGGCGGTGGAAGCGCGCCGCGACGTCCGCCGCGACCGTGGTGTAGGCGTGGCCGATGTGCGGAACGTCATTGACGTAATAGATGGGGGTGGTGACGTAGAAACGGCTGTTCACGGCTGCTCCCTTAGAGGAAATCGGGCCCGGAAGAAGAAGGATTACTCACGGGGAGATGGGGCATTATAGGGGAGAACGTGGAAGGTACGGACTCGATAAGCCCGATAAACCGAGGTGAGACGATGGCACCGAGAGCTACGGGCGTGAGCCGCAAGGTAGATGATCTCGGCCGCATCGTGCTGCCCGCGGAACTGCGTCGCTCGTTCGATATCCGAGAAGGCGACCACGTCGAGATCGCGGTCGAGGACGACCATATCGTCCTCTCCAAACGACGCAGCCTCTGCACATTCTGCGGCAGCGCAGACGGTCTGCGGTCCTACCGGGAGCATCAGGTCTGCAGCAACTGCTTGTCCGAGCTGAAGCGCTTCTAGCCCTCTTCGGCGGGCGCGTTATCCAAGACGGCTTGGTAGACGATCTTCTTGGGTACCCCATTGCGCGCCGCGACTGCGGCGATGGACTCGCGCTTCCCCGTTCCTGCCGACATCTCGGCGGCGACCTCGGCGGCCAAGCCGCCCGCGTCGGATGATGTCTTCTCGGGGGCGGCCGCGCCCTCGATCACAACCGTGACCTCGCCGCGCGCGCCGCTGTCGGAGAAGCGGCCGGCCAGCTCGGGCAACGTTCCGCGTACGACCTCCTCATGGATCTTGGTTAGCTCGCGCGCGACCGCGGCACGTCGGGGGCCCAGCCCCTCGGCGAGCGCCTGCAGAGCCTCGACCAGGCGGTGGGGGGCTTCGAAGAGGACCAGCGTTCGCTCCTCGCGCGCCAGCGCTTCGATCCGGCGGCGGCGCGCCGAGGCGGTGCGAGGCAGGAACCCGTCGAAGACGAAGCGCGCGGTCGGCAGACCCGAGGCGACCAAGGCCGCCGGCACAGCGGACGGTCCGGGGATCACCTCGACCCGAAGCCCCGCCTCGGCGCAGGCCTCGATGACGCGGTGGCCGGGATCGGAGAGGCCCGGCATGCCGGCGTCGGTCACGAGAGCCACCCGTGCCCCGCTCGCGACCGCGCGCACGAGCTCGGGGACGCGCGCGCGCTCGTTCCGCGCATGGACGGCGAGCAGCTTCGCGTGGCCACGATCCGGGA
>VAYV01000046.1 GCA_005883175.1 Actinomycetota bacterium | reverse complement strand
TCACGCCGCCCACCGTGCCGACGGGCCCGTGGGACTCCAGTGCCGTGTACACGGCGGGGCCCGTGTCGTACGTCGCGCTGTGCTCGACGTGCCGGCCCAAGCTGGCCGACGGCTCGGTTGCGACGCCCGAGAAGGTGCACGCGGCGATCGCGACGAACGTCGCGCCCAAGTGCAAGGCGGCCGAAGCCAGCACGGCCTGCTGGCACATGGCGAAGGGCCAGGGCCTCCCCCACCAGCAGATCAGCGGCATCGCGGTCGACCCGCACGACCCCAAGACGATCTACGTCACGCTGCGGCAGTACCTGCTGCTCGAGGCCGACCCCGCCCGAACCGGCGTGCAGAAGGTCATGGTCAGCCACGACGCCGGCAACACGTTCACCGACATCACCGGCGACCTGCCGCGCGCCGATGCGCACGCGATCGCGTGGCGCGACGGAGGCCTGATCGTCGCCAACGACGTCGGCATCTTCATCTCGAAGGCGGGCAGTGGGCGCTGGCACCGTCTCGGCGTTGGACTCCCGCAGGTTCCGTTCCGGAGCATGAAACTCGATCAGACCGGCCGCTACGTCCTCGGCGGCGCGTACGGACGCGGCGCGTGGGTGTTCGACTTCGGCTCGAAGGCGAAGATCTCGCAAGCGGTCGTTCCGGGCCACGCCCCGAAGGCGTCGTCGGCCTCGACGAGCAGCTCGTCGCCGAGGGGCTCGTCGGGTGGCTCATCTCCGCGCAGCGGAACGCAGCCGACGACCGTGGAGGGGAAACGGATCCTGGCGGCGACCGGACTTCCGGCGGCAACGGTCATTCCTGCTCTCCTGTTGTTGATGCTCGCGGCCCTGATCACAAGGAGCTTGCGCCGGGTCGTCTGACCCTGCATAGCGTTACCGAGTGCGAAGCGGCGCGAGACGCGTACGGAGGCGCTCGCGCCGCCTCGTCGGCCGGCTCCTCGTCGTCGCCGTCCTCGTCGGTGGGGGCTTTCGCGGTCGTCACCCTCTACCGCCACGGCTACATCCGGCCTAACAATCCGAGCCTCCAGGACTATCCCGTGCGCGGCGTCGACGTCTCCTCCTTCCAGGGGGCTATCGATTGGCCTCAGCTGGTGTCTGCGGGGACGCTCGGGTTCGCGTTCATCAAAGCGACTGAGGGAGCGCACACGCACGACGCGAGGTTCCTTCAGAACTGGACTGCGACGAGTGGGCTGATCGCGCGCGCGCCCTATCACTTCTTCAGCTTCTGCAGCGGGGGAGACGAGCAGGCGCAGAACTTCCTTCGCTTCCTGCCCGACACCGGCGAGCTGCCGGCCGGCGTCGACATCGAATTCGCCGGCAACTGCAAGCACCGCCCGTCGTATGCCGTCATCCGGCAGCAGCTGCGGATCTTCTTGAACGACGTCGAGTCGGTCACGCGCCGCAAGCCCATCATCTACGTCAACGGCGCGTCGTACGCGCGCATCGTGCAGCGGTACTTCTCCGGGTACCCGCTGTGGGTACGTGAGGTGATCACCGGACCGCCGGTTGGTTCGTTCCCCGCGCTCACGTTCTGGCAGTACGCGGGGAACGGCCGCGTGGCCGGCGTGGGCAAGCTGATCGACCTCGACGCGTTCATCGGCACGACGAAAGATTTCGAGCGGCTGCTCCGCCTGGGTCACCCGTGACGAGGTCTCAGATGCGGCGCAGCTCTTTGTTCTGGAACTGGAACACACGCCCGTCGTCGAGCACGACCTCGACGTAGCCGCGCTCGCCGGCGAAGCCGGGCGTCACCCACTGGATCGTGCCGCGCGCGCCGAGCGCGTCGTCGGGGATCTCGCCGTCGCGGATCTCGGCGATCTCGACGCGCTCTCCTACCTCGAAGTCCTCAGCCATGATCGAAGCCTACTTCGTGCCGAAGTATCCCGAGCCGCCCTCGCTCCAGGCCGACGCGAACAGCGCGTCGTACGCGAGGCCCCACGGCGGCCGGAGGAAGCCGAGCGCGCGCACATCTTCGAACCAGTTGCCGAAAGGCGAGTGCCGTGCGAACGTGCCGCCGCCGATCACGCGACAGATACGAAGCAAGCACGACTCCGCGAGTCCGGCGACCGTCTCCTTCCCCATGAGGACGTCCCGGTGGGGGTGGGACTTGGTCTCAACCGCGCGGAGCATCCCTTCATACGCCTGCTCGGCGAGCCACGCCTCCGATTCCGCGCGCGTCCACTCCAGCTGCTCGTACGGCCGCAACGCTTGGGGATCCTTGCCCAGCTGCCCGCGCGCGGCCTCCACTGCGGTTTGCACGATGCCGAGCACGACGGCGGTGAACAGCGAGCCGACGAACGGCGCGGCTGCGTCGGAGATCGCGCGCCAGTTCCCGGGCCACGCGAAGCGTGTGGCGGGGAACCTCTCGAACGACATGCCGTGGCTCTGCGTCGCGACCATGCCGTGTCCGTCCCACTCGGCGACGAGCTTGATCCCTTTCGAGCCGTCCCACAGCACGCCGCGAACGTCGAGGAAGAACCAGTCGGGCTCCGTCTCGCCGTCGGGGAGGCCGGTCGTCAGCATGAAGGACGTGACGCCCGATCCGGAGCCGAAGTGCTTCTGCCCCGTCAACCGGTAGCCGTCGCCGTCGCGCGCGGCGGCCGACTTCGTCTTGCCGACGTCGCCGCCGGAGCCCGGCTCGGAGGTGATCGTTCCGAACCACTCACGCGAGGCTTGCTCGAACACCCACGCGCGCTGCGCGCGCCATGCGTCCGAATGATCCGCCGGCACGTCGGCAGTTGCGAGCCAGAACGACAGCACGGCCGGATGCATCGAGGAAACGAGCGCGACCGACGAATCTCCGTGGGCGAGCGCGCGCAGGATCTCGGCGACGTCGCGAGTCGACGTGCGGACGTCGCGCCAGATCCCGCCCGCGTCGGCAGGAATGCCCGTCAACGTGAAGCCGGCATCGCGCAGCGCGGCGAAATCCGCCGGGTCGAGCGAGCGGCGCTTCTGGCGGGCTGCTCGATCGGCCGCGAACGTTTCTGCGATCGTGGTGACGCCTTCGAGAACCTTGGTTGCGTCCACGGCTACGGCGCGATGTTCTGGTTGTAGCGGAACATGTTGTTGGGATCGAACTTGCGCTTGAGCTCTACCAGCCGGTCGTACTTCGGTCCGAACGTGTTGCGCACGCGGGTGGAACCTTCATCGCCGATGAAGTTCAGGTACGCGCCCTTCGACGAGAACGGCGCAAGGTCTTGCGCGAGCTTCGTGTTCCACCCGATGTTCTGTTCGTCGTCGGCCGGGTCCTCCCACGCCGAGATCAAGTGATAGAGGAACGCGTGCTCACGGCCTTGGAACGCGTTGTCGACTTCCGGCGACGGACCGACGTTGATCAGCTGGATCATCGAGAGGTGGCTTCCTTTCTTCGGACCCGCTTCCGCCATCACCTCGAGCGCACCGTCGGGAGCCGTATCCATGAACGCCGAGCGCCAATAGTTGCGGACGCCTTCCGGTGCGCTCGAGTCGAGCAGCTGCTGGGCGAACATGTACGGCATCGGGATGACCGCAGACGCAGCCGGTGCACGGTCCGAGACCGGCTTCACCCACGGCTCTGCTTCGTCCTGTGGGCCGATGTAGATCACGCCCATGAGCAGGATCTCGGTTCCCTGGATGTGCTCCGGCACGAACGGCAGCGGCGGAGCGGTCGCGAACGCGCCGAGGGCGACCACTTCCGGCGGCGTGTCGGGGAAGTAGTCGCGATAGAACTTGAGGTGATCCAGACCCTCGGCGGCCGGCCACATGAACATCGCGAACGTGACGTCGGTCACGGGGTGTGCTTGGAACGTGAACGAAGACACGAGGCCGAAGTTGCCGCCGCCGCCGCGGATCGCCCAGAAGAGGTCGGTGTTCTCACGTTCGTTCGCGCGCACGACATCGCCGCTCGCAAGCACGACTTCGGCGTCGATGAGATTGTCGCACGCGAGCCCGAACTTCTTGGCCAGGAAGCCGAGACCTCCGCCGAGGGTGAACCCCGCGATCCCGGTGCTGGAGATCGTGCCGCCCGGGGTGGCGAGCCCGTGCGCGCCGGCCGTGCTGTCGACGTCCCTCCAGCGGCAGCCGGGACCGGCCGTGATCGTGCGCCCCTTCGGATCGACCGTGACCTCGTTCATCAACGAGCAGTCGGCCACGATCGCGTCGTCGATCATGGAGAAACCGGCGATCGCATGGCCGCCCCCGCGCACCGCGAGGGGAAGCTCCGCTGCGGCCGCGAAACGAACCGTTGCCGCCAGATCTGCCGTGGTGCGCGCGCGAGCGATCAGCGCCGGCTTCCGGTCGATCATCCCGTTGAAGATCTTGCGGGTTGAGTCGTATGAGTCGTCCCCGGGCCGAACCAGGTCCCCGGAGAAACGGGATGCGAGCTCGCCGACGGCGGTGTCGGATATAGCCATGGTCGTCCTCCCCCTCTGCAGACGCAGACTCGTCTGACGCTACTGCGAGCAGCCGGACGGAGTAAAGAGGCGCCGGTGGGACCCGCGGCGCGGCCTCGGCTAGCATGCGCGCGATGCAGGGCAAACTCGTACTGATCACCGGCGCAACGTCGGGCATTGGCCAAGAGACCGCGCGCGAGCTCGCCGACATGGGGGCGCGCGTCGTGATGATCAACCGGAACCTGCAGAAGGCGGAGGCGGTCGCCGAGGAGCTTCGCCGTAACGCGACCGGATCGATCGAGCTGGTTCAAGGCGACATGAGCTCGTTCGAGTCGATCCGCCGCGCGGCCGCCGAGGTGCTCGACCGGTACCCGCGCATCGACGTGTTCATCAGCAACGCAGGTGTGTTCCGTGCGCGCAGGCACGAAACGGCCGACGGCCTCGAAGAGGTGTTCGCGGTCAACCACTTGGCGCCGTTCCTTCTGACGAACCTGTTGCTCGAGCGGCTGCGCGCAAGCGCCCCGGCGAGGATCGTCGTCGTCGCGTCGGACGCGCACCGGGGCGCCGTGCTCGACTTCGACGACCTCTTGCTGAAGCGACACTTCAACGCGTGGAAGGCGTACAGCCGCTCGAAGCTTTCGAACATCATGTTCACGTACGCCCTGGCTCGCCGGCTCCAGGGCTCGGGCGTCACCGCCAACGCGCTCCACCCCGGCTTCGTCGCGACGAGGCTCGGCAGCGGCAACAAGATCCCGATCCGCCCGGTCTATCTCCTCTTGCGGCCGTTCACGATCTCGCCCAAGAAAGGAGCGGAGACATCGGTCTTCCTCGCGAGCTCGCCCGACGTCGAGGGGACGAGCGGGAAGTATTGGGACAGGAAGCGAGAGGCGCGCTCGTCTCGGGTCTCCACGGAAGAGGAGCCACAAGAGCTGCTCTGGAAGATGAGCGCAGAGCTGACCGGAATCGACGCCTGACCAGCGCCACCTCCATGACGCTTGGATCATGAGATCGAGCGGCCGCGAACCACCCGCAGGGCTCGTCACACTCATGTTCACCGACATCGAAGGCTCGACGCGCCTCGTGCAGGAGCTCGGTGATCGATGGACGGGTTTCCTCCAGATGCACCGCGAGATAATGCGCGACGCGTGGCGCGCCTGGAACGGACACGAGATGGGAACGGAAGGCGATAGCTTCTTCGTGTCTTTCCCGAGCGCGGCCGATGCCGTCGCGGCGGCCGTCGATGCGCAGCGCGCGCTTTCCGCCAACCCGTGGCCGGACGGCGAACGCATCCGCGTTCGCATCGGGATGCATTCCGGCGAGCCGACGGTCGTCGCAGGCGACTACGTCGGGATCGACGTCCATCGCGCGGCTCGCATCGCAGCCGCCGGACACGGCGGTCAGGTGCTCGTCTCGAAGGACACGCGTGACCTTGTCGACCGCGCCCTCCCCCAGGGGGTCACGATCCGAGACTTGGGCGAGCATCGCCTGAAGGACCTGGAGCGGCCGGAGTGGGTGTTCCAGCTCGACATCGAAGGGTTGCCGGCCGAGTTCCCACCGTTGAAGAGTCTCGAGACGCCGTCGAACCTGCCCGTCCCCGCGAGCGCGTTCTTCGGACGCGAAGACGAGACGCGCGCGCTTGCGGGGCTGCTCGACGAAAACGACGTACGCCTGATCACGCTGACCGGCCCGGGTGGAACGCGGATGTTCCCGGGGAGATCGCCCGCGCGCTGCAGCTTCGCGACTTCGGCCCGGTCGACGTCGTTGATGCCCTCGCTGCAGGTCTGCGAGCGAAGTCGATCCTGCTTCTGCTCGACAACTTCGAGCACGTACTGGACGCCGCGCCCGTCATCGCGACCTTGCTGGCACGCGCGCCACGGCTGAAGGTGATGGTGACGAGTCGCGCGCCGCTGCGGATCTCGGGTGAGCACGAGTTCCCCGACGCGCCCCTCGGTGTGCCGGCCGACAACCGATCGTTCGATGATGTTTCTGCATTTCCTGCCGTCGCGCTGTTCGTGGAGCGAGCGCGCGCCGTCCGCCGCGATTTCACGCTCGCCGCGGGGAACGCGGAGGTCATCGCACAGATCTGCCGCCGCGTGGACGGGCTTCCCCTTGCGATCGAGCTGGCGGCGTCCAAGGTGAAGCTTCTGTCGCCGGAGCAGATCCTCGACCGCCTCGGCAGCCGGTTGACGTTGCTGAAGGGAGGCGCCCGCGACCTCCCGGCCCGGCAGCAAACCCTTCGCGACACGATCGACTGGAGCTACGAGCTGCTCGAGCAGCCGGCTGCGCGCGCATTCCGCGCACTCGGTGTTTTCCCCGGTGGGGCAACGCTCGCATCGATCGAGTCCGTCGCCGGAGACGTGTTCGAATCGCTGGAGACCCTCATCGACCACAGTCTTATCCGTCAGATCGAGGGGCCCAGGTTCGGCATGCTCGAAACGATCCGCGAGTTCGCGATCGAAAGGCTGCAAGTCGACGGCGAGGCCGATGCGGCGAGGCGCGGCCTTGCCGGCGAGATGCTGCGGATCGCTGAAGAGGCCGATCCCGCTCTCCGTGGACCAGATCAAGCGCGCGCCGGCGCGATCTTCGAAGCCGAGCACGACAACATGCGGGCAGCGCTTCGCTGGGCGCTTACGGATGGTGCCGACCCGATCCTCGGAGCGCGCCTCGCGATACGGCTCGGCTGGTTCTGGTACTCGCACGGCTACGCCGTCGAGGGAAGCGCGTGGCTGGAGGCCGCACACGACACGGCGGCGGACCTCTCGACAGACCTGCGCGCGATGCTGCTTTGGCGGTTCGGCGTCTTGCTCGACCAACGCGCAGAACCGGCGCGCGCGGCCGGGCTCTTCGAAGAGGCAGTGGCTCTGTACCGGCTTCTCGGGGACGAGGGCGGAACGGCCGCCGCATTGAACAGCTGGGGATCGGCCGTTCGGAATCGTGGGGACGGCGCGCGCGCGCGGCCGCTGTGGGAGGAGTCGCTCGCGATCCGCCGAAAGCTCGGCGACGAGGCGGGCCAGGCGACCGCTCTGTACAACCTCGGGTGCCTCGAGCTCGACGAAGGTGATGCCTCGAAAGGCAGGTCGATGCTCGAGGAGGGGCTGGCGCTCGATACCAAGAGCGGCGACGAGTGGGGCACCGCCGTCGACCTCAACGCCTTGGGCGTGGCCGCGCTCGATGCGGGCGAGCTCGGGGAGGCGCGCGCGCTGTTGGTGCGCGCGCTCCAGATCTTCCGGGACCTCGGGGATAGGGACCGCGCGGCAGAGGTTCTCGGCTCGCTCGCCGGGCTCGCCGCTGCCGGTGGTGATCCGATACGGGGCGCGCGCCTGGTCGGCGCGGCCGAGGCCGTCTGGGGCCGGCTCGGCATACCGCTGGCCCCTCCGGATCGCGCGCGCTTCGATCGTTACCAGGACAAAGCGCGCGAAGCTCTCGGCGCCGAGGGGTTCGAGCAAGCCAAAGAGGAGGGCCGCTCGATGACGATCGACCAAGCCTTCACGTTTGCCCTGGCAGAAACCGGGTGAGGAAGGTATTCGAACGGGTTCTGGCGAAATAGGGCCGGGGAGCCTTGCGGGGCTCTTCATTGCCTATGAGAGAGCGAATAGCCGTCACGATCATGGCCCTCAGCCTCCTGGCTGCCCTCGGGCTGGGAGTGGGCGTTGCCGCGAAGATCGGCAGCCCGTCCACGGTAGGGACCGTCACCCAGGCGGGCGGGTCGACGCCGACGACCCAGAACTCGGGGACGGCGGCGACGAAGGGGATCCAAGGGACCGCCGCGCGCACGATCACCAGCGGCGGAACGACGGGCCAGAAGGCCGGAGCGTTGTCGACGGCAACGACAGGCGTCGCGAACGGGGTCATCACCGTCGGCGGGATCTTCGACGAGACGGGGCCGGTCGACTCGACGGTTGAGCGCGACGTGGTGCGCGCGTACTTCAACAAGGTCAACGACGCCGGCGGCGTCAACGGCTACAAGCTGCGGCTGATCGACTGCGACTCAGCGTACGACCCGACGCAAGCACACCAGTGCACGTTGCGGTTGCTGGCGCAAGGAGTCCTCGCGTTCGTCGGGAACAACTCCGTGTCCGGCGAAGAGCCCGAGACCAAGTACCTGACCCAGCAAGGTGTTCCGATCATCGGAGGCCTCGGGGTGCCGGCGGAGTTCAACTCGCCGATCTCCTACCCGGTCGTTGCGAGCTTCGTTCGCGACGGCTGGGCGACGGGGACGCACTCATCGCTTCTCGGGATCAAGACCCCCGCAGTCGTACTGGTGAACCTGAACTTCATCCAGCCGGCGCAGAAAGCGTTGCTCGATTCTTTGCACAAGCACAATATCCACGAGACGAGCGTCAACCTCGTGGACATCACCAAGCCCGACTACACGGACCTCGTGATCAAGCTCCGCCGCGAGAATCCCGACGCCGTTCTTGCCGGTCTGGATCCGTACTCGTACGCGCGCTTCTTCCAGGCGATGCAGCGGGCGGGATGGCATCCGAAGTTCGGAGGCCTCGGTCTCGACAAGCCATCGGCTCAGAAGGACTACGGCACGCAGGTCTACGGGGCAGAGTCGCTCACGTCGGTGATCGAACCACAGGATCACCTGAACGACCCGGCGATCAAGGATTACATGGACACGGTTCGTAAGTACTACCCGAACCAGATGGATGCGATCGACTACTTCAGCGAAGGCGACTGGGTCGCAGCGAAGGTGTTCGTCGAGGCGATCCGCCGCATCGGCAAGAACCCGGTCAGCCGCAAATCGTTGGTCGATGCGTTGAACAGCATCAAGAACTTCGACACAAGTTTGACGGTGCCCATCTCGTATTCGGAGGGGCCGCTTCACGACCCGAACCACTGCTTCCAGTGGATCCGGAACGAGAACGGCACCTGGACTACGTATTCGGGCTGGACATGCGTACAAGGACCATGAACAACGTGTCGCGTATGGCGGCGGAAGAGGAGATGGACTGATGCGTGAGAAGATCGCAATCGTCTTCATGACGCTCAGTGCGGTTGCAACTCTCGTTCTGGGCGGAGCGGTCGTTCACGAGCTTGGGAAGAAGGCCACGGTTCAGACCGCTGTGAACGCGCCGGCGGCGACGTCGAGCCAGGCTGCGACGTCGGGAACCGGCGCAACGGCCGGGACTCAGGCGACCCAGGGTAAGACGATC
>VAYV01000045.1 GCA_005883175.1 Actinomycetota bacterium | reverse complement strand
GCTTCGTGTTCGTGAGGCCGACGCTGTGCAGCCACCGGAGAACCTCGGCTGAGCGCGCGCCGACCTTGCAGTAGACGACGACGTTGCCGGACTGAGGGATCTCACTCGCCCGCTCGATCACCTCTGCGACCGGGATCAGCTTCGCGTCGTCGAAGTGGACGATCTCCCACTCGTGCGGCTCGCGCACGTCGATCAGCGTCACGTCCTCGCCGGCGTCGATCAGATCGGAAAGCTCGCGCGGCGTCAGCGAGACCTGCGACGCGAACTCGGCAACGTCGGGCGTGACGCCGCAGAACGCCTCGTAGTCGATGAGCTCGGTCACGGTCGGGTTCTTCCCGCAGACCGGGCACTCGGGGTCTTTCCGCACCTTGAGCTCGCGGAACTTCAGCTCGAGCGCGTCGTAGATCAGCATCCGGCCGATCATCGGATCGCCGGTACCGGTGATGAGCTTCACGGCTTCGGTCGTCTGCAGCGAACCGATCGTTCCGCAAAGCATGCCGAGCACGCCTCCCTCGGCGCACGACGGGACCATCCCGGGAGGAGGCGGCTCGGGGAACAAGCAGCGATAGCACGGTCCGTGCTCCGCCCAGAACACCGAGAGCTGTCCGTCGAACCGGTAGATCGATCCCCACACGTACGGCTTGCCGAGCAGCACGCACGCGTCGTTCACCAGGTACCGCGTCGGGAAGTTGTCCGATCCGTCGATGATCAGGTCGTAGCCGCTGAAGAGATCCAGCGCGTTCTCCGACGTGACGAAGGTCTCGTGCTTGACCACGTTGACGAACGGGTTGATCTCCTTGATCGAGTCTTCCGCGCTGTCGAGCTTCTTCCGGCCAACGTCCGACTGGCCGTGCATGATCTGACGCTGGAGGTTCGTCTCGTCCACCACGTCGTAGTCGACGAGGCCGAGCGTACCGACGCCGGCCGCCGCCAGGTACATCGCCACCGGTGATCCCAGACCGCCGGCGCCGATGCACAGCACCTTGGCGTTCTTCATCCGGCGCTGCCCGTCCATGGCGATGTCCGGGATGATCAGGTGTCGCGAGTAGCGACGGATCTCTTGATTGGTCAACCCTTCCGCAGGCTCGACGAGCGGCGGCGAGCGGCGGTCCTGATCGGCGGAACCGTTCGGCGATGACGTCATCGGATCCTCATTCGATGGGTTTTCTCGTTCATGGTAACGCCGGTTTATTCCGCTTTCGAACCTTTCTCCGACCGCTCAGACCTGGCACTGCGGGCAGTAATAGGTGGACCGGTTCCCCCACCGATCGCGCACGATCGGCGTGCGGCACCGGCGGCACGGCCGGCCTTCCTGCCCGTAGACCTTCAGGTGCTCTTGGAACTCTCCCTGCTTGCCGTAGAGGTTCCGGTAGGTCTCATCCTCCAGCGTCACGCCGCCGTGGCGGATGCCTTCTTGGAGGACCTCCTGCATGGCTCGATAGAGCCGTCGCATCTCTTGCGAGGTCAGCTGGTCGGAAGGCCGCTCGTAGCGGAGCCCGGCAGCCCACAGGATCTCGTCGGAGTAGATGTTGCCGATGCCGCTGATGAACTTCTGGTCCATCAGCAACGTCTTCAGCTTCATCTTCCGCGAGCTCACGATCTCGCTGAAGATCTGCCACGTGAACGAGTCGGCGAGCGGGTCCAAGGCGATGTGCTGAAGCTCCTTCACCCCGTCGAGGCCATCTCCCGCCGTCACGAACAATTCGCCGAACTGCCGCATGTCGATGAAGCGCAGCTCGCCGCCGGTCTGCAGCTTCAGCACGACGTGCGTGTGCTTCTCGGGTGCTTTGCGACCGGTGGACCGCTCGATACGCCCGCTCATCCCGAGATGCATCACGAGAACCTGGCCGTTATCGAGGTAGCAGAGGATGTACTTCCCCCGCCGGTCGATCCGCGTGATCTTCGCGCCGGTGAGCGCGTCGGTGAACTCCTTCTTCGTCTTGTGCCGGCGGATGATCCGGGGCAGCTTGACCTGAACCTCTTTGATGCGCCGGCCGATGGCGTCACGCTCGAGGTCGCGGCGGATGACTTCGACTTCGGGGAGCTCGGGCACGACTACATCTCCTCTTGTTCTGCCGCGACCGGCTTCTGGAGCGCGCCGCTGCGCAAGCGTTCGACTGCAACGCGCGCGGCGGCTTGCTCCGCTTCTTTCTTCGAGCGGCCTGCCCCGCTGCCGTACGAGATCCCCGACAGTGACACGACGGCTTTGAATCGCTTCGCGTGATCGGGTCCCGACTCCGAAAGGCTGTATTCGGGCAAGGTGCTCAGCTGGGCGGCGGCCAGTTCCTGTAGCGTCGTCTTGTAATCGTGCACGACTCCGCCCTCGACTTGGCCTCTGATCCTCGGGATGAACAGGTCGAGGATCACGCGGCGAGCCTTACGGATCCCGCGGTCGAGATAGATCGCGCCGATGACTGCTTCGAGCGTGTCGGCCAAGATCGAGCTCTTGTCCTTGCCGCCGGTCAGCTCTTCTCCGCGTCCGAGCTTCACGGCGTCGCCCAGCCCGATCTCACGGCCGACATCGGCCAGCACCGTCATGTTCACGAGTGCCGCGCGCATCTTTGCGAGATCTCCTTCCGGTTGGTTCGGAAACTCCTTGTACAGCTGGTCCGTCACAACGATGCCGAGAACCGCGTCACCCAGGAATTCGAGCCGCTCGTTCGTCGGCAGCCCCCCTCGTTCGTACGCGTAGGAGCGATGAGTCAGGGCCTGCTCCCACAGCTCCCGGTCGCGAAGGATCGCGCCCAGCCGCCGTTCGAGTGCAGACCCGCGGCGAGCGAGGCGCGGGCGTGCCATCCGCTTAGTCGACGGTCAGGACCTGACGTCCGTCGTACGTGCCGCAGTTCGCGCACGCGTGGTGAGGCAGCTTCGGCTTCTTGCACTGCGGACAGGTCGCATACGCGGGCGTGCGCGCGCTGTTGAACCACTGAGCTTTCCGCGAGCGTGTTCTTGTCCGCGGCTTCTTCCTCTTCGGGACCGGCATCTATTCCTCCAACGATCGGCGCAGCTGTTCCAACCCCGCCCAACGGATGTCGACGGGGTCTTGGGAGTGGCCGCAGTCGACCTCGTTCAGGTCGGCGCCACAAGTCGTGCACAACCCGCGGCACCCGTCGGTGCACAACGGGTTGAGGGGAAGGGCGAGCATGACCGCGTCGCGAACCGCAGGCTCGAGATCGATCTGCTCGTTGACGACACGGTAGGGCTCGTCCGCCTCGCCTTCGCCCGGGTACAAGAAGGTCTCCGCCAGATCCAGGTGCAGCGGCGCCTCGGACACCTTCAGGCAGCGACGGCACTGGACCGCTGCGGCCGCCCGGATGGTGCCGGAGACGTGGATCCCGTCGACCAACGCCTCAAGCCGGAGATCGAGCCACAGGGGGGAGTCGTCGGAGATCCGCGCCAGTGGGACCGCGATCCCGGCGAGTACCTGGTCGGTTTGCACCGATTCGGACGCGCCGGGACGACGCAGCAGCTCCGCGACATCTACGGAAAGTGACGGGAGGTTGCGCACAGCGATCAGAGCACCTTGGGCCATCTGGCCGACAAGATAGCACAGCGGTCGAAAAGCCGCCCTGAGCAGGGGAAACGAGGCCCTAGAAGCGCCCCAGCGTTACCGATTATCGCTCGGCCGGTGCCCTGCTCGCGAGGTCAAGCTCGTCGGTCGAAAGCTCATCTTGCTCGAGCCGCCCTCCGAGGCGCGCGCGCCCGCGCTCCACCGCGGCAAGGGTCTTCTGGAGCACGACCTCGAACGTCGCCAGCTTGCCTTCCACGTACGACTCGGCTTCCGCCTTGATCCGGCGGGAAACGGCCTCGGCTTCGGCGACCATGCGGTCCGCCTCGCGCGAGGCGGCCTGAACGATCTCCGTCTTGGAAAGCTGCTGCTCACGCTCGGTTTGCGCGCGCTCGAGCACGCGTTCCGCCTGGGTCCGGGCCCGCTCGACCACCTCGTCACGATCCCTGATCACGGCGCGCGCGCGGGCGATCTCTTCCGGGATCGAGCGCTTCAGCAGCTCGATCAGATCGAGGACCTCTTTCCGGTCCACCAGCGCCGACGAGGAAAGCGGCATCGTGCGCGCGGATTTGATCGCGTCTTCGATCTGACGGACCAGATCTTCGAGGACCGACATCTGACCGATCGGGATCGCCGGCACAGCCGGCTCATCTTTCCGGACCGCGGTCTTCGTCGGAGTGACCGGGATAGGGCCGGTGTCGGTCTGCTGTTCACGCTTCGCCACGGAACCGCTCCTTCATTTTGCGCGCGACCTCCGCGGGGACGAATGCCGAAACGTCTCCCCCGAACCGCGCGATCTCCTTGACAAGGCTCGACGAAAGGAAGCTGTGCGATGGCGTCGCAACCATGAACAGCGTCTCAACTTCCGCGAGCTTGTGATTCATCTGGGCCATCTGAAGCTCGTAGTCGAAGTCCGTCACCGCACGGAGCCCCTTCACGAGGATCCCGACGTCCCGGCTCTTCGCGTAGTCGACGAGCAACCCATCGAAGGAATCGACCTCGACTCCCTCCCGGCCCGCAACGACCTCTTTCACCATCCCGATGCGTTCCTCTAACGTGAAAAGGGGCATCTTCCCTGGGTTCTGCGACACCGCGACGACGACCGTCTGGAAGCGGCGATGGGCCCGCTCGATGATGTCGATGTGACCGTTGGTGATCGGATCAAACGTGCCCGGATAGATCGCCTTCATGCTCACCCACGATCGCCCAACTCACTCGTGTCCGCCCGAACCGGCGGGTCTTGATCTCGCGCATGCTCCGCGGCCATTCGACGTCACCCTCCGGTGCTTCCACGACCACCGTCGCGCCGGAGCTCGTCCAGGCACCGGCTGCGATCTTCCCCAGGACGCGAGACACGAATCCTAGGCCACGCGCGTAAGGAGGGTCAAGAAACACCAGGTCAAAGGGCATGCGCGGCGGCCGCGCGAGGAACCGGAGGACGTCGGCGCGCCGGATGTGGCCGGCCGACCGTAGTCCGGTCGCCTCGAGGTTCTGCAGGATGATCGCGCACGCTTCGCGCTCTTGCTCGACGAAGACGGCCTCCCGCGCGCCGCGCGACAGCGCTTCGATGCCGAGCGTGCCGGCGCCGGCACACAGGTCGAGGACGCGCGCGTCATTCGGCGCGTCACCGAGCACGTCGAAGATGGTCTGTCGTGCCATGTCCGTGGTCGGCCGCATCTCCGGGGATTTCGTCGCGCGAAGCCGGCGGCCTTTCGCGGTGCCGCTGATGACCCGCATCTAGGACGCGAACAGCCAGTCGAGCCGATCGGCGAAACGGCGGCGCACCTCGCTGAGGAGCGCACCGTTCGACGACGACGCCAGCCTCGGGTCGGCGTCGACGAGTGAGAACGCCTCACGTCGCGCTTCGACGAGCACGTCGAGGTCGCGCGTCAGGTTCGCGAAGCGGAGATCGCCTCGGCCGACTTGGGCCGGCGCGCCCTTGCCTTCCTCGATGGACCCGCGGCCGAACAGCTGTCCCCCACCGCGCAGCTCGAGGTCGAGCTCGGCGAGCTTGAGGCCGTCGTTCGTCGACGCCATCGCGTTCAGCCGGGTCATCGCGTCCGCGCGCGCCTCTTCGGCAAGCGGATCGATCGCCGTGAAGAGGAAGCAGGTAGCAGGATCCGTTCCGCGCCCGACCCGGCCCCGAAGCTGATGCAGCTGGCTCAGACCGAAACGATCCGCATCTTCGACGATCATCACCGTCGCGTTCGGGATGTCGACCCCGACCTCGATCACGGTCGTGGCCACCAGCACGTCGAGCTCACCGCGTCGGACGGCGGTCATGACCGCCTCCTTCGCCGTGGCGTTCATCCGTCCGTGCACCAGCCCGACTCGAAGCTCCGGGAACACCTCGGAGCGGATCCGCTCGAACTCGGATTCCGCCGCCTTCACCTCCAACGAGGCCGAGTCCTCCACCAGAGGGCAGACGATGAAGGCTTGCCGTCCCCGCGCAACCTCGGTGCGGATCATCCGATACGCCCTGGCGCGTGAGAACTCGTCGCGCGCGACCGCCGTCGTCACCGGCATCCGCCCGGGCGGCATCTCGTCGAGCGTGCCGACGTCGA
>VAYV01000327.1 GCA_005883175.1 Actinomycetota bacterium | reverse complement strand
CGAGCGGATGCTGTTCGACGGCGCCTTGGAGCCGGATCATGGGTACCTGCGTCCGGATCTCTCGAGACCGGGCCTCGGCATAGAGCTGAAGCGCGCCGACGCCGAACGCTTCGCCGCCTGACGCGCGCGCCGGTAGGCTCCCACGCATGACGTTCTGGGCGAAGTTCCTCGACGACGTCGTCGCCGGCGTCGGCACGCCTCCCCCTATGGTTCTCGCCCTCAAGCTCCCTCGCATCGCAGGATGGGAGCCCGGCCGCGTCTGGGGCGACTGGGAGCTCGACAAGGACATGTTCCACGCCGGCGGCTCCGTCTTCGGTGGTTACCTCGCCGCGCTCGCCGACAGCTTCACCGGTCTCGCGATGTCATCCGTGCTGACCGACGAAGAGTTCTTCACGACGTCCGATCTCCGCGTCGCCTACTTCCGTCCGGTCACGACCGATCTCCACATCGTCGCCGAAGTGCTGAACCGGGGCCGCCGCCAAGCGCACGTCGAAGCGACGTTCGTCGACGATCGGGACAAGGTCGCGTGCAAGGCAACCGCCACGCAGGTGATCCTGCCGATGAGCGAAGCGCAGGGCGGCTCGAACGGAGAAAAGGCTTAACGCACCGCGCGCCCGATGCGCGCGCCCATCACGTCTCGCAAGCTGACCACGCCGAGCACGTTTTTCCCGTCCATCACCGGGAGGTGCCGGAACCCGTTGGCGGCCATGATCTGCGCGGCTTCTTCCGACTCCATCTCCGCGGTCGCGGTCTGTGGGTCCTTCGTCATCCACTCAGAGACCGGTGTGGCCGAGAGGTCTTTGCCCGACGCCGCCGCGCGCAAGACGTCGCGTTCGGTGAAGATCCCGACGAGCCAGCCTGCTTCGACGATCACCGCCGAGCCGAAGCGGCCTTTGACCATCGCTTGCGCGGCGGCGACCACCGGCGTTTCACCGGTCGTCGTGTAAACGTCCTTCGTCATGATCTCGCCGATGCTCGCCATCAGCCCGCGTCCCCGACTTCGTGCAGGTCTTCCTCGGTCGCCGGCGCGGCGTGCTGCTCGATGTCTTCGTTCAGCTTCCGCCACAACGCTCCGGCCCACGAGCTGATATGCGGCCACTCCCGCCAGAAGTTCTGCAACGTAGTCTCATCGAACGTTCGAGCGGCATCCTCCGGGGTCACCTCGTCGGCGACGGCATCGAGCTCGCCGATGGCATCCGTGAAGCGATCGGTCGTTTCGGCCACGCAGACCTCCTCGTGCCCGGGGGACCCGGTTTGGGGGCTCAGTCTAAACGGTGTGTCGAGCCGGGCGAAAGGGCAATATCCACCTGTTATTGCGCACCCTGCGCTATCGTCCCCGAAGGGAGGACGCCATCTCGAACAACGGTCAGACGCCGGTCGAAGAAGACGTTCCCGTCCCTCTTCGCGAACGCCTCTGGTTCATCTTCGTGATCATGTGCGTGTTCCCACCGGCCGGCCTCGGGTTAACCTACGACGTCACATGGACAGGCCAGAGCCGTTCCGCGACCTCGACTGGGATCCGAAGCGCGCGCGCGAGTTGGGTGAGCGCGCGCTCGATCTCTGGGTCGAGCTGCTCGAGAAGCTTCCCGACCTTCCGATCGGTCGCCGGGAGCGCGCGGAAGAGGTTCGAGCCGCCGTGTCGCTCGACGTTCCAGACGAGCCCATGCCGCTCGACGATCTCATGGCGCACCTGCGGTCGGTCGTCCTCGAACACTCGATGTACCCCGGACATCCCGGGTTCATGGCGTACGTGTCGGGCGCCGGCACCATCCCGGGGGTCGCCGGCGATCTGATCGCCGCCGCCGTCAACCAGAACGTGGGGGGCTGGCGCCTCTCGCCGGCGGCCAGCGAGATCGAGATGCAGCTGACGAAGTGGCTGGCCGCCCAGTTCGGCTTGCCCGAGGGATCCGGCGGGCTGCTCACCTCCGGCGGCGCGATGGCCAACTTCATCGGGCTCAAGGCCGCGCGCGATGCCAAGGGCGGGAAAGAGGTGCGCGCGCGCGGGGTGCAGGGCGAGCCGCGGATGACGCTGTACGCATCCGAAGAGGTCCACTTGGTCGTCGACCGGGCGGCAGACATGCTCGGCCTCGGCACGCAGGCCTGCCGTCACATCGCGGTCGACGACCGGTTCCGTATGCGGCCGGACGAGGTCCGGCGGTCGATCGAGCTGGACCTCACCGATCGGTCGCGGCCGATCGCCATCATCGCGAGCGCCGGCAGCGTCGCGACCGGCTCGATCGATCCGCTGAACGAGCTTGCCGACCTCGCCGAGGAGTACGGCCTCTGGCTGCACGTCGACGGCGCCTACGGGGGGCCCGGCGTCTTGGCCGACGACCTTCGCCCGCTCTACGCGGGCATCGAGCGCGCCGACTCGATCACGTTCGACCCCCACAAGTGGCTGTACACCCCGCACTCGGGCGGATGCGTCGTTGTGCGAGACCTCGCGGGGCTCGGCGAGTCCTTCGGTGTGTACCCGAGCTACATCTACCAAGACCTCGACGCGACGGGTCGCGGGACCGATTTCGCACAGATGGGCCCGCAGTTCTCGCGCGGGTTCCAAGCGCTGAAAGTGTGGGTCTCGCTGCTGGCCCACGGTCGAGCAGCCTACGCGCAGCGCATCAGCCACGATGCGGCGCTCGCACGGTACCTCGACGCGCGCGCCACGGAGCACCCCGAGTTCGAGGTCATGGCACCGACCGTACTGTCGATCTGCTGCTTCCGCTACGTGCCGCCCGGCCTGCCTGCGACCGGGCCCGGCCGGGACGATTACCTCGACGAGCTGAACGGGCGCCTCATGACCGAGCTGCAGCTCGACGGGCGCGCGTACTGCTCGAACGCGGTGTTGAACGGCCGGTTCGTGCTGCGGGCGTGCATCGTGAACTTCCGCACCGAGGCGGAAGAGATCGACACACTGCTCGACGTCGCAGCCGAGATCGGCGCGCGCTTCGACGCGACGATGAGACCCGGGGGACTTCGATGAAGAAAGACGTGAGCGAGCTCGGCACCATCCTAGGCGTGTGGGCGCACCCGGACGACGAGGCCTACCTCTCCGCCGCGCTGATGGCGTGGGCCCGGCGCAACGGCCAGCGCGTCGTCGTCGTGACGGCGACGAAAGGCGAAGCCGGAACGTGGGACGAGGAACGGTGGTCGACCGTCGCGATGGTTCGGCCGTTCATCGAAGACGTGCAGCCGAAGACGGTCATCACGTTCGGACCCGACGGCATGACCGGCCACGACGATCACAAAGCCGTGAGCGCATGGACGACCGAAGCATTCCGTCGAGCAGCCCCGACGGGATCGACGCTGTACTACGCGACACAGACGAAAGCGTTCGCGGACCGCTGGGTCGATTACCTCAACCGCTTCAACGTCTTCGCACCCGGCACGCCGCCGATCACGCCCGACGACGAGCTCGCGATCCGCATCGACATCCCTCCCGACTTGCTCGAGCTGAAGGTCAAAGCCGTGATGGCGCACGACTCGCAGATCGAGGGGATGACGAGCGTGTTCGGCGCGGATTGGATACGGCAGTCGCAATCGGGAGAGTATTTCCGGCTTGCAGATGAGATGGCGTAGGCCACGGGGCCCATCGCTGCCCATCGCCGCTAGGTCTCGGAGCCTATCGGTTCACGATCGAAACGCCCGTTAACGGCCGGCAAAGCCTGATTTTTTCGGTCGCGGTGCAACCCGAAATGACCATGGGCTGAGTGGAAGATCACCCGATCATTTAGCGCTGCCGGTCTATGTCCCTTCACGGTGTGCGGCCGAACAATCGTGTAACGGCGAAAGACCGCCGCAGTCGAAGGGGAGGGCCCGCCCTATGACGTTCGCAGCGACATTGAATCGCCGAACCGCAACCCTTCTCGCATCGATCCTCGCCGCCGCAGCGGTCTTCGTTCCGCTGGGGGCTGCGCGCACTGCCATCCACGAGCGCGTCATCCCAGCATCCCTTACGGCGCCGGCCGCCCCCCGGGCGCTGTTGCCGACTGCCGGCCGCACCCACATCGATCCGGCACTTCAAGGATTGAAGGGCA
>VAYV01000329.1 GCA_005883175.1 Actinomycetota bacterium | reverse complement strand
TGTATTTGCTTCCCATCCCAAGACCTAGTGCGATACCTGCGGCCACGATCCAGTGGCTCTGGTACCTGCGAAACGCGCGGGTCATGAGCGCGGCTGCGGCAACGAGGCTGGACGCGGCGATGGTGTCTGTGGCCAGGGAGCGCGACTGCGTTGCAAAGATGAGCGGAGTCGCGAAAACGGCCGTACCGGCGAGGGCTCCGACCCAGCTCTGGCCGCCAAGCTCCCGACACAAGAATGCGACTGCGAGGATTCCGAGAAGGGTAAATAAAACCGGAGCGAGTAACGACAACTGATCGCCGTGTGTAGGCAGGGCAAACCAGACTCCGAGGAACTCTCCATTGCTCGGATAGGCAGTCAGATATGAGGCGGGCTGCGCAATCCCGGATGACCAGAACGAATGCCCTTGGAGCCAGTCGGCGAGCTGAGGGAGATGATAGTTGCGACTGTCGAAATCAAAGCTCGGGCTGCGGAGCGCTAGCAGGCCGCTTAGCGTCATGAATGCGGCAACGATCCCAGTTGTTGCGAGGACGGGGAGGGAAGGGCGAGTCCGGACTCCGCGCGCCGTCGCTCGGGGAACGAACCGAAAGACCGCCGCGGCGAGGACGATATGAGCGACGAGGACTACGTTCCTGTCGAGTATATGGAGCATCGACAGCAGAAGAGGCACCCCGACTGCTTGCGCGGTGCCGAGAAGAAGAGCCACGAAGCACCGCTCCAGGCCGTCGTCGCTCCATCGGGATGCGATGCGGATGGCCACGAATATCGTCGGAACTACATAGACGATCAAGTATGCGCTTGCGATCAGATCGTCAACAGTTGACAGAGCTGAACCTTCCCTTTCGTCGGTCCAATCGCGCGATGCGGCGCTTCAACTGCGGATAAGTAATCTCTCCGAGAATCGAACGGATCGCTCACTGTGCGGCAAGTGCGCTCCCCCGTGCAAATCCCCTTAGATTGGTCCGCGTGGGTGAGCCAAGACCGCTGAATGGGGAACGCCGGCGCTCCCGCATACAGTCTGTTGAAGGGCTTTGTGGAACAAAGAACGCGGGGTTCGCGCTCTGGGTGGATGGGAAACACCGAACGGGATGACGTAGGGCCGCGTAGCGTGCTCAATCTCAAAGCCGGCGGCCGCAATCATACGTCTGTGACCGGCCATATTCGGCGTGAACCACTGACAGAGCTCCCCGATTCCATTGAGCTTGAAGAGAGGCTTCTTGGGGTGTTGCACGGTTAACGACAGGTCGATCTCCTCTGCCGACAGGAACTTGCCCGCGCAGATGCTCCGAACCGCTTCTAGTGCCCTGAGGGGATCGCGCAAGTGGAGCATCAACGTGCCGCACACGACCACGTCGAAGGTACCCACTCGTTCGGGGCTTAGGTCGTAGACATTCACTTGCTGCAGTTGAACTTTGGAGTCGAGCGCCTTTGAGGCGATGCGGAAGCCGCGGCTCTTCTCCGGGCCTGCAAGCTTGGCGAGATTCTCGCCTCCGGTAGCGCGTACGTCGACTGGCCAGTCCCACTGCGTGTGGTCCTCGATGTCGATCGCGATCACTTCTGAGGCGCCTCGCTTCTCCATCTCGTATGCGAGGAATCCGTCGTATGTTCCGATATCGAGGCATCGCTTACCCCGGACGTCGGGCCATGGCATCTTCCGGAGGACTGGACGTAGGTCAAACCAGCCCGGCGTCATCGGCGAGCGCATGATACTGCCGTAACGACGTCGCTAGGCTCCACGTATTGCCCGGGACCATCCGACCCTTTGATGCGCTGAGGAGCGAAGTCGAACCGCGCCGGTTTACGCCGCTGGGCTGGGTTCGAACGGACCGACCTCGACGTGCGAGGGCAGACGAGCCCCGTTGCACGGTGGTGAACCCGCCGAGTCCATGCCGTTGACAACGTCGACCATTCCGCTTCCGGGGATCGAGACCCGCCACAGCGGAGCCGGGCGGCCTTGGGGACACCAGTTCGTCCAGCGGATCCGCACTTGGGCCGCGTTGTGAGCGCTCCCCAAAGCGCCGAGCGGGACCACTGGCCACCCTGCGGGTCTCGCGGCGGCGTCCGCCTGCCACTGCGCGATCGTCCGGTCGAAGATCAAGCTCGTGCTGATGCGGGTGCTGATGTCGTACAGCGCGATGATCGGTGTCCCCCGCAGGGTGCAGGTCTTAGCCGAGTAGTTGCGCAGCTCGATGTACCCTTCTCGAGATCCGGCCGCCCCTGTCATCGACCCGATCGCGCGCAGCTGTCCCGCCGTACACGCCGGAGTCGTCGTGGCCGCACTGCTCGACGTCAGTGGTGCGATCGAAGCCTTGTTCGGCCCCAGCGCGCGCACCGTCGCAAAAGCGCCGACGCCGAGCGCGACGATCATCGTGCCGATGACGACTGAGTTCATCGCCACACGACGGCGGAACCGCGCCTCAAGTGCAGGCGGAACGCTTCGATGCGTCGGAACCTCGTCGGCCAGCTCGCCGAGCAGCGTGCGCAACCTCTTGTCGTCCATGGTGCTCATCGATCCTCACTCCCGACGTCTTTCCGCAGTGTCTCCAGCGCGCGCGACACGAGCGACTTCACCGTTCCGGGCCGGCAACCGATGAGGTCGGCCGTCTGCGCTTCCGACTGGTCTTCGTAGAAGCGCAACACGAGGGCCGCTCGCTGTCGCTGCGGAAGCTTGCGCAGCGCGGCGGCGAGCGTTTGGCGGTCTTCTACCGAATGGGCCAGAGCACCGATCGTCGCTGCGCCACGCGTGCGCAGCTCGTATGTCCGCTCGACGCGACGGCGGCGAAAGTAGGAGTTGGCAAGGTTCACGACCGTCTTGCGCAGGTACGTGTCGAACGCGCCGGGGTCGCGCAGGTGAACGAGCCGTCCCGCCAGCCGGACGAACGCGTCTTGAACGAGATCCTCCGCGACGTCCCGGTTGCCGGTCAGCAGGTAGGCAAGGCGAACGGCCGAATCGGCATGACCCAGGTACAGCTCGCCGATCCTGCTCGTGCTCGGGACCGCCGTTGCTTCCGCGTGTGTGCTCAGCATCTCATCACCGATCCCAGGACGCGTAGGTCGCGGATTCGGTTCCTTGCGGAGTGCCCGGCGTGCGCGCGGGATGGTCTTCCTCCGTTCCTGGCGGGCATCGTGCCGATTGTCCGGTTGGGCGGCTCGGATGCAGGCTCGGTCCCGATGGTATGCGGCTCAACGCCATTCCACGCGGCGGAACGGTGTGCCGTCGGCGAGGCATGAAGCGATACCGGCGCACCCCGATCGAGTTGAAGCGTTGGCTCGAAGCGCGGGGCCCGCTAGTTCGGGCTGAGGAACGCCGAGTTGTACAGGTTCCAGTGGGTTTCGCCCTCGTTGCAGGCGGTCATCCGTCCACCTCTTTGGTAGTAGGAGCCACCGTCGTACGTGCACATGACGTCGTTCTGGTAGCAGTGCCCCGCGCCGGTCGCATGCGGCGCGGAGTTCTGCACCGCGCCCATGTTGTGGCCTAGCTCGTGCATCAGTGTCGAAGCGGCGACGCCCCAGACGATGCTGTACCAGGGGCCTGTGTCGGCGATGTTGTTCGTCGGTCGATCGTTGCGAGGGAGATTCGCTTGACCGACCAGATCGTTTGGCGAGGGCCCCGTCTCGAGCACGGTGTAGATCCGGTCGGGAGAGGTGTAGCCCAGACTAGTGCTCCAGAGGCTCTCTGTGGGCTTGCGGATGGGGTCGGCAGACCGCCAAGTGCCCTCGGCAGGATTCGAACCTGCGGCCTACTGCTCCGGAGGC
>VAYV01000087.1 GCA_005883175.1 Actinomycetota bacterium | reverse complement strand
GCCGGTCGCGGAGCTGACCGAGGCGGGCTTCGAAGACGGGTACGGGTTCGACGGCTCGAGCATCCGTGGCTTCCAGCAGATCCAGGAATCCGACATGCTGCTCGTGCCGGACTCGACGACCGCCGTGCTGGACCCGTTCCGCGACGCGGCGACGCTGAACATCTACTGCTTCGTCCGTGACCCGATCACCGGTGAGAGCTACTCGCGCGACCCGCGCTACATCGCGAAGAAGGCCGAGGACAACCTGAAGGCGTCCGGGATCGCCGAGACGAGCTACTGGGGTCCGGAGTGCGAGTTCTACATCTTCGATGAGGCGCGCTTCGACCAGCGGCAGAACGAGGGCTACTACTTCATCGATTCGACCGAAGGCGTCTGGGGTTCCGGTGAGCCCGGCGCGCGCGGCTACCGCCCTCGGTACAAGGAAGGCTATTTCCCAGTCCCGCCGATGGACCAGTACCAAGACCTGCGTACCGAGATGGTGCTCGAGATGCAGAAGATGGGCATCACGATCGAGGTGCAGCACCACGAGGTCGGTACCGCCGGCCAGGCGGAGATCGACATGCGGTACGGCACGCTGCTCGAAACGGCCGACCGCGTCATGAACTACAAGTACGTCGTGAAGAACGTGGCGTGGCGCCGGGGTAAGACCGCGACGTTCATGCCGAAGCCGCTCTTCATGGACAACGGCTCGGGTATGCACACGCACCAGTCGTTGTGGCGCAACGGCGACAACCTGTTCTACGACGAGGCCGGCTACGCCGGACTGTCGGACATGGGGCGCTACTACATCGGCGGGCTGCTCGCGCACGCGCCGGCGCTGCTGGCGTTCACGAACCCGACGACGAACTCATACCGGCGACTCGTGCCCGGCTACGAGGCGCCGATCAACCTCGTGTACTCGCAGCGGAACCGCTCGGCGTGCGTACGCATCCCGATGTACGCGAAGTCGCCGGCAGCGAAGCGGCTCGAGTTCCGTACGCCGGACCCGTCCTGCAACCCGTACCTCGCGTTCGCGGCGTGCCTGCAGGCCGGTCTCGACGGCGTCCGCAACAAGATCGAGCCGCCGACGCCGATCGACAAGGATCTCTACGACCTCGAAGCCGACGCGAAGGCGGCGGTGCAGCAGGTTCCGGGGTCGTTGGAAGAGGTGCTGAGCGCGCTGAAGAACGACCACGACTGGCTGCTCGAGGGTGGCGTGTTCACGGAAGACGTGATCGAGACGTGGATCGACTTCAAGACGGTGCACGAGCTGGATCAGGTGAGACTCCGCCCGCACCCGTGGGAATTTATGTTGTACTACGACATCTAGAAGTCCGAGCAGAACGGGAAGAGCCGCCCGCAGCGGGCGGCTCTTTCTTTTCGAAAGGCGTTCTTGTAGTCGTTTGGCATCGTATGCGAGTCGAAACGACTACAAGTTAACGATAACCGTGCGAGCGCGATGTTTCCGCGGGAACACCTACGCTGTCGCCGGCACCATCCTCGATTCCAGCAGCGCGCGCACCTGCGTCGCGCGGAACCGCCGGTGTCCTCCCGGCGTGATGATCGCGTCGAGCTTCCCCGCGCGCGCCCAGTCGCCGACGGTCCGGCGGCTGACCTGGAATAACGCTGCGACCTGACCCGGACGCAGCAGCTGCTCGTCGATCCAATCGGGACGTTCGCGCTGGGCTTCCGCGTAGAGGGTGCGCGCTATGCGCTTCCTCAGCTCGTCCGGAGGAAGGTACGAATAGGGCACGCGTCGCATGCTAACGACGGCGCGCGCGATGTCCAGTGCGAAGATGCGCGCGAATCGCTCAACCGATGACGCGGCGCAGCTGCGACAACGTCGTGCGCGCGACGCGGCGGCCGGCTGCTCGCAAAGACCGGAGATCCCCCAACGCCTGTGCGTCGATCAGCGCGCCGAAGCTGAACGGTTTCCCCGGTATCGGGATGTCGTTCTTACGCTCCTCGTCGACGAGCTGGATGAACACACCGCTGTTCGGTCCTCCCTTGTGGAGCTGCCCGGTCGAGTGCAGGTATCGCGGCCCGAACCCGAGCGTCGTCGCCACGCCGAACCGATCGCGCAACGCCAGGCGCGCGCGCTGCAGGTCGTCGCGGGCTTCTTCGGTCGGATCGACGAACCCTTGCAGCGCGATGTAGTCGCCGGGCTTGACCTGCGCGAGCAGCACTTCGATGTCGTCGAGGCCCGGGGCCTCGGTCGTGCCGGCCTCCAGGATCTCCGCCGTCGCCTGCTTCGCCGACGCCACATTCGGCTGATCGAACGGATTGATGCCGAGCACCCATCCCGCGAGCGCCGTCGCGAACTCCCAGCGGAAGAACTCGGCGCCGAGGTGCGCAGCGCCACGGTCGGGCAGAACGACGACGGGCTGGTCGCCGACCGAGGGCTGCTCGCCGTACGACACGAAGAAACGGTCGTCGCGGTAGGCCTCGCGCATGCCGATGTCCTCACCGACCACCGGCAGGATCCCCTTGCCCTCCTTGCCGGTCGATTCGGCTATCAGCTGCTCGACCCAATCGCCGAACGACGCGATCGCCTCGGGCAGCACGATCGTCACCTTGTCGCGCCCCGCGCGCGCGGCCTCCCCGATCGCGGCGCCGAGCCACGCGCCGGGGTTCTCCTCCACCGGTACGGCCGGGTCGCACGCGCACGCCATCTCTTGCGCGGCGTCGAGCAGCTCGAACAGCGGAGCGCCGAGCAGCGCGGCCGGGACCAAGCCGAACAGCGACAGCGCGGAGTATCGCCCGCCGATGTCGGGCGGGTTGAGGAAGACGCGGCGGAAGCTCCGTTCGCGCGCCAGCTTCTCGAGCGGGGTGCCGGGATCCGTGATCGCCACGAAGTGCGATCCGTCCGGCGTGCGCGCCCAGAAGTGCTCCATGTGCGAGTTCGTCTCCAGCGTGGTGCCGGACTTGCTCGCGATCACGTACAGCGTCTCGTCGGGGGGCAGCTCCTCGGTGACGCGCGCGACCGCGGCCGGGTGCGTGGTGTCCAGCACGACGAGCTCGAGCGCGCCGTCCGCAGCGCCGTACGTCCGCGCGAACACCTCGGGCGCAAGGCTGGATCCGCCCATCCCGCACAGCACCGCCGTGCGCAAACCATCGGACGCCGCCTTCTTCGCAAAGGCCTCCAGGTCGGGAACCTGCTCGAGCATCGTGTCCATCACGGTCAGCCAGCCGAGCCGATCGGTGATCTCGGTCGGATCGGGCTTCCACAGCGTGTGGTCGTGACGCCAGATGCGGCCGACCGCACGCTCCTTTCCGGCCGCGCCGATGCGCCCGTCGACGACGCCATCGAGCGCGCCGAGTGACGCGCGCACCTCGCTCGCGCCGCTCGCTTTGATCTTCTCTTCGATCGTTCCGATCAACGCCGCGAAGTCCTCGTCGAACGCTTCGAGGCCCTTGTCGAGCAGCTCGGCGGTAATCGCGTCCAGATCGACGCCGAGCGAGGGCAGCTCGTCAAGAATCGCAAGCGCGCCTTCGACGTGTTCGGTGATCGCGGCCGGCCGGACGACGCCGTGGTCGCGGAAGGCGTTGAGCGTGGCCTCCGGCACGGTGTTCACGGTATCGGCGCCGACCAGCTCTTCGATGTACATCACGTCGCGGTAGGCGGGGTTCTTCGTGCCCGTCGACGCCCACAGCGGCTGCTGCACGCGCGCACCCGCCTCCGCGAGCTTCTGCCACCGATCGCCGGTGAAGAGGTCGAGGAACCGCTGGTACGCCTTCTTCGCGTTCGCGATAGCGATCTGGCCGCGCAACGGCGAGCCCTCCGGAAGCTTCTCGTCCGCGGAGGAATCGACGCGCGAGACGAAGAAGGACGCGACGGAGGCCGGGAGGTCGGTGTGGCCGTCGGCAAGTCGCCGCTCCAGCCCGGCGATGTACGCGCGCGCGACCTCCTCGTACCGCTCGACGCTGAACAGCAACGTGATGTTCACGTTCACGCCGGCGGCGGTGAGCTCTTCGACCGCCGGCACGCCCTCCGCCGTGCCCGGTACCTTGATCATCGCGTTCGGCCGGTCGATGCGCGCGAAAAGCTCCTTGGCCTTCGCGACCGACGCGTTCGTGTCGTGCGCGATCGCCGCTTCCAGCTCGAACGACACGAATCCGCGCGCGCCCTTCGAGTCGTCGAACTGCGGCCGGAACAGGTTCGCGGCCATCTGGATGTCTTCGAGCGCGAGGTCGTAGAAGATCGCGCGCGGATCGGTCGTTCCCTTCTCCGCGAGCGCGCGCACCGGCTGGTCGTAGTCCGTCGAGCCGGAGATCGCCTTGCGGAAGATGCTCGGGTTGGAGGTGACCCCGGACAGGCCGTCTTCCTCGATCAGTCGCTCGAGCCCGCCACCGGTGATCAAGCCCCGCCTGAGGAAATCGAGCCACACGCTCTGTCCTGCTTCACGAAGCTCCAGCAGTGGATTCATCTCACGCCTCCGATGCTCTCTCAGATCGATACCCGTTACCGCGTCGCAGAACTCCGGCCGAGCCGGCCGCCGTAGAAGACGTCTTCGCACACCTGTCGCGCGCGCCGCGTGGTACGGCGGTACTCCTCGATGAACGCGTTGCGCGCGCCCGGCGACGGATACTGCAGCGCGCGCGCGAGCAGGTCCTGCTCCTGCGCGTCGGACGGCAACGCGTCCGTCGGCCGCCCCTTGATGAGGTACAGCGCGTTCCGCACGCGGTTCAAGAACCGGTACGCGTCGACCATCCAGCGCCCCTTCTCCAGGTCGAGCAGCCCGATCTCGGTCGCCGCGGCCAGCGCGGGGATCGTGCCGTGCGCGTTGCGGAGACGCGGATCGATATGACCGTGCATCAGCTGGAGGAGCTGGATGGTGAACTCGACGTCGATCAGCCCGCCGGCCCCGACCTTGATCTGCGTCTTGGGGTCTTCACGCGGCCCCAGGCGCTCGCGCTCGATGCGCGCCTTGATCCCGCGGATCTCGCGCAGCGACTCTTGCGGCAGCTCGGTGCGGAACAGGTACGGCCTGATCAGCTCGGTGAACTCGTCACCGAGCGACTCGTCTCCCGCGATCGGTCGCGCTTTGAGCAAGGCTTGGAACTCCCAGGGGTGCGCCCACCGTTCGTAGTACGCGCGGTACGCGTCCATCGAGCGCACGAGCGCGCCGTTCTTTCCCTCCGGGCGCAGCGTCGTGTCCACGCGGAACGCTTGGCCTTCTTCCGTCGTCGCCGCGAGCCGTTGAATCAAGCCCTCCGCGATCTCGGTCGCCCACGGGATGGTCGCCTTGTGCCGGCCGTCGGCGACGAAGATCACGTCGATGTCGCTCGCGTAGTTCAGCTCTTCGCCGCCGAGCTTCCCCATCCCGATCACCGTGAAGCGCGCGCCCCGCGGCGGCGGGTTCTCTTCGAACAGCGAGTCGAGGGCCGCGCGGACGGCGCCTTCCGCAAGGGACGCGAGCTCGCGACCGACCTCCTCCACGCTCGCGCCG
The DNA here is from genome assembly GCA_005883175.1 of Actinomycetota bacterium. Lineage (GTDB taxonomy): Bacteria > Actinomycetota > AC-67 > AC-67 > AC-67 > AC-67. The sequence goes on along the minus strand of VAYV01000087.1, from coordinate 11,887 downwards.
CCGGCGAGGTCGCGAGACGCGAGGCGAAGGACGGCCCGGCGCTTCAAGCGGCGGATCGCGACGTCACGTGCTTCGGGGTCGCCGCGCCACTCGATGTACTCGGCCGCCTCGTGGATGTACTGCTCGCGCGACCGCTTCGCGAGCGTGTGCGGGTCGGCCAGCTCGGCGACGAACTCCGGCACGTGCAGCAGATATTCGCCGAGCAGCTTGGAGGTCCCTAGCACGCGGCAGAGGAGCTGTCCAGCATCACCGGAAGCAGGACGCGCATGAGCTGCGCGCGCCGGCTGAGCCCCGCGGTCAGGTCCCCGAGGAACTTCAGCGCGCGCCCCGGCGAACGGAATCCCAGCGCGTTCAGCCGCTCTTGTGCGGCGTCGGGCGCCAGCGCCGGTGCTTGCGCGAAGCGTTCGAGCAGCGGGCGATAGAAGAGCTTCTCGTGGATGCGCCGAACGATGCGCATCTGATCGCGCCACGCTTCGTCGAACGCCTCGAGCGACGTCCGCTCGGGGGTCTCCGTGAAGCCCATCGCGCGCGCCAAGCGCCGGCGGCCGCGGTCATCCTCCGGGACGGTGTGCGTTTGGCGCTCCTGCGCGAGCTGCAGCCGGTGCTCGATCTTGCGCAGGAAGCGATACGCCTCGGTCAGCTCGGCGGCGTCTTGGTCTCCGACGTAGGCGCGGTGCGCAAGCGCGTGCAACCCTTCCAGCGTGTTCGCCGTCCGCAGCGCATCGTCACGCCGGCCATGGACGAGCTGCAGCAGCTGCACGGCGAACTCGATGTCGCGCAGGCCGCCCGGCCCGCGCTTCACTTCCCGGTTCACTAGGCCGCGCGCGGCGATCGCACGCTCGGCGCGCGCCTTCAGGTCTCGGATCTCGCGGACGGCGTCGGGTGAAAGCCGCTCGGGATACACGAACGGGCGAACGAGATCGATGAACTCCGCGCCGAGCGACTCGTCGCCGGCGATCGCGCGCGCCTTCAGCAGGGCCTGGAACTCCCACGGCCGCGCCCAGCGCTCGTAGTACGCGTGGTACGCGCCGAGCGAGCGGACCAGCGCGCCGTCCTTCCCTTCCGGCCGCAGTGTGGTGTCGACGCGGAACGCTTGGCCGTCTTCCGTGGTCGCCGCAAGTCGCTGGATCAGCCCCTCGCCGATCTGCGTGGCCCACGGGATCGTCTGCTTATCCTCGCCGGCGGCGACGAAGATCACGTCGATGTCGCTGGCGTAGTTCAGCTCCTCGCCGCCGAGCTTCCCCATCCCGATCACCGCGAAGCGCGCGCCTTGGGGTGCAGGACGGTCGGCGATCAAAGACGACAGCGCCGCGCGCACGGCGGCCTCAGCGAGCGAGGCCAGCTCGCGACCGACGTCCTCGACGCTCACGCCGCCGGCGAGGTCGCGGCACGCGATGCGGAGAAGCTCGCGGCGCTTCCAGAAACGCAGCGCCCTGTTCGGGTCGTCGGTTTCGGCGACGACGCGCTGGGCCTCGTCGAACAGTGAGCGCGCCGACCGTCCCTTCGTAAGATGACGCGCGTCGGTCAGCATGTCGGCGGTCTCGGGGTGGCGCGCGACGAACGCGCCGAGCGACGTCGAAAGCCCGAGCACCGCGGCGAGGCGGCGGAGTCCGGCTTCGTTCGGAATGCGTCCGGACATCGCGATCCAACGGCACACCTGCGCGACGGCGAGGTCCGGATCGGGAGCAGAGGCACAGGCTTTCGCGACGCGGAGCGTCCCTTCGACCCCAAGCGCAACGGCTTCGAGGTGTCGCGCGGCGTCGGCCGGCGAATCGTATCCGAGCCGGGCGAGCGCAACGGAAAGATCGCCGACACGGGGAACGATTGCCACGGTCCTACCCTAGAAGAATCGCGTGGACGCCGCGACCGGCGTCACAGGAGCGGCAGATACCGGTCGAGCTCGAACGGCGACACGTACGTGCGATACCCATCCCACTCGAGCCGCTTGTTGCGAAGGAACTCGTCGAAGACGTGCTCACCGAGGGCTTCGGCGACGAGCTCGCTGCGCTCCATCTCCTTGATCGCGTCGGCGAGGTCCTCCGGAAGCGACGCGATGCCGCGCGCGCGCCGCTCTTCGGGCGTCATCGCCTCGACGTCGTCGTCACGCGCGCACTCGCGGCCTTCGACGGCTTGGCCATCGGAACCCGCACGAACGCGCTGCGCAGGTGCCGCGACCACGCCACGTACGCCGGTGCCTCGTAGCCGGGGACCAGCCGCTTGTACGAGTTCACCCACTGGTTCAGCACCGGGGTGATCTCGCGCGCGTGACGGAGCAGCCCCGCCACGAACCCGCGGCCGACCTTCGACAGGTGCGCTGGGTCCTTGGGATCGAAGAACGCGTTGCGGTCTCCCTCGAAGAGGGAGACGTGCGTGTGCATGCCGCTCCCCCACTGGCCTTGGATCGGCTTCGGCATGAACGTCGCGTGCGCGCCTCGCTCCTGCGCGACCTCCTTCACGACGAGGCGGTAGGTCATGACGTTGTCCGCCATCGTGAGAGCGTCGGCAAAACGAAGGTCGATCTCGTGCTGCGAGGGGGCGACCTCGTGGTGCGAATACTCGACCGAGATGCCGATGCTCTCGAGCATCTGGATGGCTGCTCGACGGAAGTCCTGTGCGTTGTCGAGCGGCGTCATGTCGAAGTACGTCCCTGTGTCGAGGGGCTCCGGCGCGGTCGAGGACTTGAAGAGGAACAACTCCATCTCGGGGTGGACGTAGAAGGTGAAGCCCATCGCGCGCGCGCGCTCGAGGTTGCGCCGAAGGATCAACCGCGGGTCCCCGGGGAACGGCGTCCCGTCGGGCGCGGCGATGTCGCAGAACATGCGCGACTCGCGGACGCCGCCGTTCACCGCGGGCAGGATCTGGAACGTCGCCGGGTCCGGGATCGCGACCATGTCCGACTCTTGCACGCGCGCGAAGCCTTCGATCGCGCTTCCATCGAATCCCATGCCGTGCTCGAAGGCGGTCTGGAGCTCGGCGGGCGTGATGGCGAACGACTTCAGGAACCCGAGAACGTCGGTGAACCAGAGGCGGATGAATCGGATATCGCGCTCTTCAACCGTCCTCAGAACGTACGCGATCTGGGCTTCCCGCTGTTCTTCCATGCGCTGAGTCTAGCGACTGCTTCGATCTGCTTCGCCCTCGAGGATCCTCTTGATCCTTCTGACTTCGGCGGGTGTGTCGCGCGAGAGCCACGGGGCGATGAACGGCTTGAGGATGCGCCCCATCACCGGTCCGAAGATGAGACACTCTCGGTGCGTGACCCTGGTCCCCTCCGATGTCTCCTCGCACGAAAAGAAACCGTCGAAGCCGCGAAGCGGCCACGGCGTCGAGACCCCTTTGAAATCGAGCCTCGAGAAGGGAGTCAGCTCGAATCCAAGCGTGACCGCCGGAGCGGGGATCCCCATGAATCGACCGCCGTGCCGAACTTCGCCGGTGTTGCCATCCCCACGGATCCAATGGACACGTCCGATCTTGTGATCGGCTTGGCGATAACGCTCAACATCGAGCACGAACTCCAATATCTGTCTTGAGTCGCGCTTGATTACCTCCTCACCTTCGCCGCAGACCGTGACCCGTCTGGTCACACCGGCAAACGGGCGGAGATCCTTCAAGCCGAAACGCTGGAGACGGGCGGGAAGGCTTGCTCGAATGCTCACTTCATCGAACGGAATGTCGGGCGCCAGCTCTCCCGGAAGTCTGTCGGGAGCCATCGTCGGCTCAACGAGCTCCTCCTCCAGTATTCGCACCTGAGCAGTCGCCACCAATGGGACAGTCATCAATGTCTCCGCAAGGCGCGCGAGGAGATAGTGCACGGCGGTGGGAACTCGCAGCGTCGGCCGTCTCTTGCGGATGACTCGGCCGACGAGACGAACCGCGTCGTCGAATCCGATCTCCGTAGGACCCATCACGGGAACGGTCTTCCGCATCAAGCTCCCGTGGACCAACGACGCCACGAGGATCCGTACGGCGTCGTCTACGGCCAGCGGCCGCACCCTGAGTTCGCCGACGCCGAGATAGATGGGGAAAGTCAGGAGAGCCTTGCTCAGGTGGTCCAGCATGTGATCGCCCCGGCCGAACATCATCCCTGGCTTGAGCACCGTCCACTCGAGATCTGAAGCGCGGACTATCTCTTCGGCGGCCCATTTCGACTCGTGGTACGGCGAGCCGCAATCGGGTCGCGCGCGCAAGAAGCTCACGAGAGCGAGCCGGTCGACTCCGGCCCCTTCGGCTGCCTTTACGACGTTGGAAGTGCCCACAACATGAACCGACTCATAGGTGCTCGCCCCGAGCTCACGATTGATTCCGGCGCAATGCGCAACCGCTTCGCAGCCTTCAAAAGCCCTCTGAAGGGATCCGAGATCGCCGATGTCCGCGGAACGGACGGAGATGCCCGTCGTGGACAAGACTTCGCGCGCCCAGGGTCGCTCGTCGATGCCTCTCGAAACGACAACAACGTCGTGACCGGCAGCCGCAAGGGCAACAGATAGGTGACCCCCGACTAAACCGGTGCCCCCCGTAACCGCGATCCGCATTCCTTCAGCATATGCAGCCAAATCACTCGTATGGGCTCGGCGGTGAACGGGTTCAATCAGCCTGAGTGACCTGGTACTGTCAGATGTGAAGTGCGCGAGCTGCGGGTGGCTCTGGCACAGGTCAACCCGACCGTTGGTGACCTGTCGGGGAACGCAGCCCTCATCAAGGACTACTTCGCGCGCGCGTTCGAAGGCGGCGCCGACATCGTCGCGTTCCCGGAGCTCGCGATCACCGGATATCCGCCGGAAGATCTTCTGCTGAAACCGTCGTTCGTGCGGCAGAACCTCGAGATCGTGCGCGACCTCGCGAAGACATTGAAAGGCCCCGCGGCGGTCATCGGCTTCGTCGATCACGACAAGGCCGGCCGCTTGTACAACGCGGCCGCAGTCGTTGCCGGCGGACGCGTGCGCGGCGTCTACCACAAAGAAGAGCTCCCCAACTACGGCGTGTTCGACGAGAAGCGGTACTTCGAAGGCGTCGCGCGCAACGGCGCCGAGGTCGTGCTGAACATCAACGCGTCGCCGTACCACCGCGACAAGTCGTTCGAGCGGCAGGTCCTGTTCCGCCAGCGCGCGCGCGATAACAAGGTCTTCTTCCTCTACGTGCAGACGGTCGGTGGCCAGGACGAACTGGTCTTCGACGGCGACTCGCTCGCGTATGCGCCGGACGGCAGGCTGCTCGTCAGAGGAGCGCAGTTCGAAGAAGAGCTGGTCCTGGTCGACATCGAGCTGCCCGTCAAGACGCGCCGCATCAAGAGAGGCGCGGAGGTCGTGCAGATCTCCAAGACAAGCGCGCGCAAGAAGCCGCTGCTGCCGGAGCGGCGCGCGCGGCGCGGGATGGACCGGGTCGAAGAGGTCTACTCGGCGCTGCAGCTGGGCACGCGCGATTACATCCGAAAGAACGGGTTCACGAGCGTGGTCATGGGGCTCTCGGGCGGGATCGATTCGTCGCTGACGGCCGTGATCGCCGCCGATGCGATCGGCGCCGAGAACGTCGTCGGGGTCGCGATGCCGTCGGAGATCTCGAGCTCGGAGTCGTTCGAGGACGCGAAAGAGCTGGCGACGAACCTCGGCATCCAGTTCGACGTCCTTGCGATCGCAGGTATCCAGCGCGCGTTCATGGACGCGCTCGCCGACCCCTTCGCGGGAACGAAACCCGGCCTCGCGGAAGAGAACCTGCAAGCGCGCATCCGCGGCACGATCCTGATGGCGTTGTCGAACAAGTTCGGTCACCTGGTGCTTACGACCGGCAACAAGAGCGAGATGGCGACCGGCTACTCCACGCTCTATGGCGACATGGCCGGCGGATTCGCGGTGCTGAAGGACGTGCCGAAGACGCTCGTGTACGAGTTGTCGGCCTGGCGCAACTCGTACGGCCTCGCGGCGATCCCCGACCGCGTGTTCACGAAGCCGCCGTCCGCGGAGCTGCGCCTGGGGCAGACCGACCAAGACGAGCTGCCCCCGTACGACGAGCTCGATCCCATCTTGTCCGCATACGTGGAAGAAGATCGCTCGATCCGCGAGATGATCGCGTTGGGGTACGACGAGAAGACCGTCCGCAAGGTCGTCGAGATGGTCGACCGCAGCGAGTACAAGCGCCGGCAAGCGCCACCCGGCGTGAAGATCACCGCGCGCGCGTTCGGCAAAGACCGCCGGTTGCCGATCACGAACCGCTTCCGGCAGCCGGTCGAGGTCCCCGAGCGCGTCACCGGAAGGAGGCGCCGATGAAGGTCTCGGAGATCATGAGCAAGACGCTGACGATCGTCGAGCCGGAGGCGACGCTCGGTGAGGCGGCCACGATGATGGGCGAGCGGCATGTGGGATCCGTCGTCGTGTGCGAGGACGACCGGCTGGTCGGGATCTTGACCGAGCGTGATATCGTGCGCGCGCTCTCGCGCGAGCACGATGCGCCGCAGCGGCCGGTCGTGGAGTGGATGACGAAGGACCCGACGACGACGGACCCGAGCGCCGACGTCAAAGAGGCGCTACGGACGATGGTGGACGGCGGCTTCCGGCACCTCCCGGTTCTGGAGGGCGGCCGTGCGGTCGGGATGGTATCGATCCGCGACGTCGCGGGTGCGATGGCCGACTAGGCCATGAGCAAGCCTCTGTCCACCCTCCGGCGTTGGCTCGATGCTGGATCGAACCCGATCACGGCTTCCTTCGCCGCGGCAGGCTGTGCATTTGTACTGGCATATTTCATCGAGGGCCTGCTCTCGCAAAGTGATCGGGCTGTCCCCGGCAATGAGGCCCTGTTAATCGCCGTTGGCTGGGCTCTTTTCGCTGGTATCGCGATGCTCCTCTACACGCGCAGAAGACCGAGCTAAGGACAGCTCTCGCGGCCCGCACCCCCTCCTGGCGCGCGCATCCCCGAACTGGCACAATTCGTTACAACAGTAGTTAGCCCGTGGACCCAAGTGGCCGCGAGGAAGGAGAGCCTGCTATGTCCGTTTCGATCCTCGACCTTGCCGCGTACAAAGCTCGCGGCGAAAAGTTCGTGATGCTCACCGCGTACGACTTTCCCACGGCCCAGATCCTCGACGAGGCCGGCGTGCCGGTTCTGCTCGTCGGCGACTCGCTGGCGCAGGTCGTCCTCGGTTACGACACGACGATCCCCGTCTCGGTCGACGAGATGCTCCACCACACGCGCGCGGTGGCACGGGGTGCGCGCAACGCTCTGATCGTCGGCGACATGCCGTTCGGAACGTACGGCGGTTCCGTCGAGCGAGGCATCGAGAACGCGATCCAGTTCATGAAGGAAGGCAGCGCGCACGCGGTCAAGTTCGAAGGGCCGCAGATGGATTTGGTCGAGCACCTTGCTCGCATAGGCGTGCCGGTGATGGCGCATCTCGGCCTGACGCCGCAGTCGGTTCACCTCTTCGGCGGCTACAAGGTGCAGGGCCGCTCGGAAGAGCAAGCCGAGAACATCGTGCGGTGGGCGAAGGAGCTCGAGGAAGCCGGCGCGTTCTCCTTGGTGCTCGAGTGCGTGCCGTCCGATCTGGCCGCGCGCATCACGCGCGCGCTGTCGATCCCGACGATCGGGATCGGTGCGGGGCCGGACTGCGACGCGCAAGTACTGGTGATCAACGACCTGTTGGGGCTGACGCCGGGCAAAGCGCCGAAGTTCGTGAAGCGGTATGCGAACCTGCGCGACGAGATCAGCGAGGCGGCGAAGCGCTACGCGGATGAGGTCGCGCGCGGTGAGTATCCGGGGCCGGAACACTCGTACTCGTAGCGCCGCGCCCGCTTCTCGTGTGAATCGGGCAGCGTTTTTGACGTTGGATTCACACAAGAAATGCGGAGCTAACGCATCCAGAAAACGATCAGCGCGATGCCGCCGACGACGACGGCGAATCCGGCGAGCCACCACAACAGGCGGCCGAGCGGCGTGAGCGGTGCGTCTCGATGTCCGCTCACGAGTGTCTTCACAATGACTGGATACGGCCACTGCATCGAGACGATCTTGTCGCCCGCGTTCGAGCGGCGCCGCAGCCTCTTGAACAGGTTCCAACCGCCTCGTGTCTCGTCGAGTGGACGGTGATGACCTTTCATCGGGTCGTGCTCGTGGTGGCTCATCGTTTGTGGAGCGGCGTGAAACCGCCCTCCTCGTAACGCGCCAGCACGAAGAGCAAGTCCGCAAGCCTGTTCAGGTACCGCAGGATTTCGCCGTCCGGCAGCATCTTCTCTCGCGCCAGCGCGACGCAGCGCCGCTCTGTGCGGCGCACGATCGCGCGCGCGAGGTCGATCGCGGCGCTTCCTTCGTTCTCCCCAGGGATGATGAACTCGGCGGGCATCGAAAACCGGGACTCGTGCTCGTCGATCAGCGCCTCCAGCGAAGCAACCATCGAGGCGTCGACCAGCGTCCCCTTTTCCACATCGAGCTTCCGCCAGTTCTCCTCCGCCGTCGCGATCTCGGCGCCGGCGGCGAACAGCTCTCGCTGCAGCCGTAACAACAGACCGCCCAGACCCGGCGTCGTGCAGGTCGCGCGCGCTATGCCCAGCGCGGCAACGGCCTCATCGGCGGAACCGGCGGCTTCGATCTAACATCACCGCATGGGAGCAACCCGGCGGGACTGGCTCCGGCGACCGACGACGGTCGAGGTCGGCTCGATGCCATAGCGAGCGCCCTCCTGACCGTCGGGATCTTCCTCATCGCCGTCGTCTTGCTCATCTCGGTCGGGGGCGAAGGCATCGTCACCGCGCCGCTGATGATGCCGCTCCTTTACATCCGTGTGCGGATGCGGCCGACGAAGCCCTTCAAGTTCGTCGGCGGGCTGCTCGCTGCGCTGACGGCCGCCGAGCTCGGATGGGGCATCACCTACCGGCTCGCCGGCAACAGCGAACCCAAGCCGTGGATCTGGCTGGTTCCCCTCGCCGGTGCCGTAGCGACGGCGACGGCGTTCGTGCGGATCAAGCCGAGGGCGACGGCTTAGCTCTCTTCCGCACCGCCGGCACGCGCGCGGCCGGGCACAACTCATTCACCACGCAATCCGCGCAGTTCGGGTTGCGCGCGAAGCACACGTTGCGGCCGTGATCGATCAGCAAGTGACTCACCTTGAACCACTTCGCGCGCGAGAACAGCTTCATCAGGTCTTGCTCGACCTTGTTCGGGTCGTCGTGGTCGCTGAACCCGAATCGCCACGACAGCCGGTGCACGTGCGTATCCACGGCGATCCCGAAGTTCTTCCCGAACGCGTTGCCGAGCACGACGTTCGCCGTCTTGCGCGCGACGCCGGGCAGCGTCAGCAGCTCCTCCATCGTGCCGGGGACCTCGCCGCCGAAGTCCTCCACCAGCTTCTGCGAAAGCCCGCGGATCGACTTCGCTTTCTGGTTGAAGAAACCCGATGCCTTGATGTCTTGCTCGAGCTCCCCCGGCTTCGCCTTCAGGTAGTCCTCCGGCGACCGGTACTTCTGGAACAGCTTCTCGGTGATGATGTTCACCATCTTGTCGGTGGACTGCGCGCTCAGCACCGTGGCCACCAGCAGCTCGAACGGCGTCGTGTAGTTGAGCGCGGTGCGCGTGTCCGGGTACTGCTTCTCCAACCGACGCAGGATGAGGCTCGCGCGCTTCTTCTTCGCGTCGAAAGTCTCCTCATCGACCCAGGACGCGCGCGGCTCGGCCTTGGGCTTCCCCACTACGACGCTGCGGCGAGCGCAGCGGTGATGCGTTCGCGCCACGCGGATGCGTCACCGAGATACAACTCGCAGAACTTCGCGCGCCGATAGAACAGATGCATCTCGTGCTCCCACGTGAACCCGATGCCGCCGTGGACCTGGATCGAGTCGTTGGCCACGATGCGCGCGGCGTCAGACGCAGCGGCCTTCGCCGTCGCAGCCGCTAAGCGCGCGTCGGGCGCGCCCTCTTCCAAAGCCCACGCCGCGAGATAGACGTGCGAGCGCGCCGTTTCCGTGACGAGCAGCATGTCGGCGCACTTGTGGCTGATAGCTTGGAAGCTGCCGATCGGCCGGTCAAACTGCGAGCGCTCGCGCGCGTACGCGACGGCACGCTCCAATTGCGCGGTGGCGACGCCGACGGCTTCGGCTGCAAGAAGAACGGCGGCTCGGTCCAGCGCGCGCGCGATGCCCGGCCATGCTCGACCTTCGTCGCCGAGCAACGCATCGGCAGGCACTTCGACGCCGCCGAGCTTTACGTCGGCCAGGCGGCGCGCGCCGTCCAGCGACGCGACCGGCTTCGGCTTGCTCTTCAAAGCGGATGCCGGAACCAGAAACAGCGACAAACCTTCCTCGGGGTTGCGCGCGCGCGCCGTGCGCGCGATCACGACGATGGAGTCGGCCAGATGCGCTTCGGGCGCCAACGACGCCGTGCCGCTGAGCTTCCAGCCGTTCTCGGTTCGAGCGGCCTTCACCGACACCCCGGCCGCGTCGTAACGGCCGTCCTTCTGGCCGAGCGCGACCGTCGCGCGCGCGCCGCCCGACGCGATCTCGCGCAAGGCTTCGTCGCGGCGCGCCCCCGAGGTCTGCTCGAGCAATTGACCGGCCAGCGCCACCGTCGAGAAGAACGGCACCGGCGCTAGCGCGCGCCCCGTCTCTTCCATCAGGATGACAAGCTCGATCAAGCCGAGGCCCAGTCCCCCGTGCTGCTCGTCGATCGCGACGCCGGCCCAGCCGAGCTCGCCGATCGTCTTCCACAGCGCGTCGTCGGTCCCAGTCTCGGACCCCATCGCCGTGCGATAGCCCGCAGGTCCCGCTCTATCGGTCAGCACCTCGCGAGCCGACTGCCGAAGCGCTTCTTGTTCGTCGTTGAATCCGAAGTCCATGTCCGCTCCTACCGATGACGTGGGAGGCCGAGCACGCGCTCGGCGATGATGTTGCGGAGGATCTCGCTCGTGCCGGCTTCGATCGTGTTGCCGCGCGAGCGCAGCGCCGCGAATGCCCAGCGCTTCAGGTCCTCGTCGCCCTTCCATTCGGTCGTCAAGCCGGCCGGCCCGTACAGCTCCATCGCAAGGTCGGTGAGCCGCTTCATCGACTCGCTCCACAGCAGCTTCCCGAGCGAGCCTTCCGGCCCGGGGGTCCCCGTCTTGATGACCGTCGAGAGCGCGCGGTAGCCGGTCAGGCGAAGCGCTTCGATCTCGACGTGAAGCTGCCCGATCCGCTGCCGGATAACGGGGTCTTCGATCGCCGGCTTGCCGTTGCGCTTCAGCGTCCTCGCTTTGTTGATCAGCTCGTCGAGCGCGATCCTCGCTTGCACGCTCAATGCGAACCCCAGCGTGCCGCGCTCGTTCATCAGCGTGGTCATCGCGACGCGCCAGCCGTCGTTCACGTCGCCGAGGATGTTCTCGCGCGGAACACGAACGTCGGTGAAGAACATCTCGTTGAACTCCGCGGTGCCGGTCATCTGCCGGAGGGGCCGTACTTCGACGCCGGGCGACTCCATGTCAACCAAGAAGTAGGTGATGCCCTTGTGCTTCGGCGCGTCGGGGTCGGTGCGCGCGAGGAAGATGCACCACTTCGACACGTGCGCCAGCGTCGTCCATACCTTCTGGCCGTTGATGACGTAGTGATCGCCGTCCTGCACCGCGGTCGAGCGCAGCGCGCCGAGGTCGCTGCCGGCGCCGGGCTCGCTGAACCCTTGACACCAGATCTCTTCGGCCGACAGGATCTTCGATAGGTACCGCTGCTTCTGGTCCTCGCGGCCGTGGACGATGATCGTCGGCCCCGCCATCCCGAGGCCGATGACGTTGATCGGCGCCGGCGCCTTCGAACGCGCCATCTCCTGATAGAAGATCGCCTGCTCCAAGAGCGATGCGCCGCGCCCGCCGTACGCCTTCGGCCACGACACGCCGGCCCAGCCGCCCTCGTGCAGCTTCGCCTGCCACGCGCGCAGGTTGTCGATG
>VAYV01000328.1 GCA_005883175.1 Actinomycetota bacterium | reverse complement strand
CCGCTGATGTTGCACCTCGCGTCACGGGGTTGGGTGTGTTTCGCACCGAACTATCGCCTGAGTCCACCGGCCGTGTTCCCCGATCATCTGGTCGACGTTAAGAAGGCGATCGCGTGGGTGCGTGAGCACGCAGCGGAGTTCGGCGGTGATCCCAATTTCATCGCGATCGCCGGCGGCTCCGCGGGCGGCCATCTATCGGCGCTCGCAGCGCTGACCCAGAACGATCCCGAGTACCAGCCCGGATTCGAAGACGCCGACACCACGATCGACGCGTGCGTTCCGTTCTACGCGGTGTTGGACTTCACCAACGACGCGAACATCCCGGCCGTGAAGGGCCGCATCTATTTCTTGCTCGAGCGGACGGTGATGAAGAAGAAGCTGTCGGACAACCGCGAGGACTACGAGAAGGCGTCCCCGTTCCATCGCGTCCGTCCCGACGCGCCGCCCTTCTTCGTGATCCACGGGCATCACGACTCGCTGGTTCCGGTCGCCGAGGCCCGTCATTTCGTGAACAAGCTGCGCGCGATCTCGCAGTCGCCGGTTGTTTATGCCGAGCTGCCCGGTGCGCAGCACGCATTCGACGTGTTCCCGTCGATCCGGAGCGCTCACGTGGTGCGCGCGGTGGAGCGATTCCTGGACTACGTGTGGAGTACGCGCGCGCAACGACCAGAGCGGCCTACTGCCGCGCGCAAGAGCTGAGCCACCGTGGCGATGTCATGAAGTGCGGATAGTTCCATAGCTATGGCAACGCCGCGAGCTAGCGGCGTTCGGCGCGCGCAACCGTCAGCCCCAGCTTCTCGAAATCCCATGTTTCCGGCGTGATGCCGCGCGCGCGCAGCAGGTGCTTCATGACCCGCAGCGTCGCGTTGCGGGGCAGCTCGGGCACGATCTCCACGTAGCGCGGCACGGCGAAGTACGGCAGGTTCTGCTTGAAGAAGGCGAAGAGCTCCTCGGGCGTGGGCTCTTCGATAACAACGATGCAGGCCTTGATGTCGTCCTCCGAGATCTCCGACGGCACCGCGTGCACCGCGACCTCCGCGATCTTCGGGTGGCGCTGGATCGCGATCTCGACTTCGACGCTGCTGACGTTCTCGCCGCGGCGGCGGATCGCATCCTTCTTGCGGTCGACGAACGTGATGAAGCCGTCGTCGTCCATCCGGCCTTGGTCGCCGGTGTGGTGCCAAAGGTTGCGCCACGCTTCGATCGTCGCATCCGGCTTGCGCCAGTAGCCGAGGTACATGCCGTACGGCTCGCGCGGGCGGATCACGATCTCGCCGACCTCGCCGCGCGCGACCTCTTGATCGTCGTCGTCGACCAGCCGCAGGTCGTAGAACGGCGACGGCTTGCCGATCGTGCCGGGCTTCCGTTCTTCGCTCAACGCACAGAACGTGATCGCGCCGCTTTCGGTCTGTCCGTACATCTGCGAGAGCATCGTGAGGCCGAACCGCTCCTCGAACCGGCGCTGTTCGTCCGGCGCGAACGGCAGCATCAGCGTGCATCGCACGGTGTGGTCGCGATCGGCGGGTGACTCCGGCACCGCGAGCATCGCCATCCCCATCATCCCGACGCCCGCATACACGGTCGCGCCGGTTTCCTTCCAGCGCTGCACCACCGTGGCCGGCGAGAACTGCGTCTCGATCACCGCGCGCAACCCGTTGTACAGCGCGCCCATCACCATCCCTTGCGCCCACGCATGGAACACCGGTCGTGCCCGACGTGTACATGATCGCCATCAAGCTCGCTTGCGTGAGCTCAGGCTGCGGGACCGGCGCGCGCGACGTGCGAAGGCGCGCGTACGGGATCGCGTTCCCGTCGGCGTCGTCGAGCACGACGATGCGCTTCAGCTCGGGGAGGTCGTCGATCACGGCGTTCACCGCTTGCAGCCCGGCCGCGTCGGCGACCAACGTCGACGCCTGCGAGTCCTGCAGCTGATAGCGCAAGAAGTCGCCCTTCAAGAAAACGTTGAGCGGCACGTGTATCGCCCCGAGCTTTGCCAGCGCGAAGAACAGCTCGAGCATCTCGGGCCGGTTCGACGAGATGACCGCGACACGATCGCCGTGCTCCGCGCCGGCTTCGGCCAGGCCGGCCGCGACGGCGTCGGTCCGCCGGTCGGTTTCCGCATACGTCCAGCGCTGGTCGTCGCACCACAAGAAGTCGCGATCCGGATGAGCAGCCGCGCGCGCGCGCAACAGCTCGCCGACGCTCTGCATGCGGTCGATCGAGGCTTCGAAGGCCATGGAGCCCGATGATACGATGCGACCTGACGCACCGTCAGATTTCCGCCACGACCCCGGGGGTTCCGTGAAGACCGACGTCACCGGCCGTCCCGTCGCGCTTCGCGACATCGATCTCGAGCGGCTGCTCCGCCCCAAGGTCATCGCGGTGGTCGGCGCGTCGGACTCCCCCACCAGCCAGAGCGCGCTCAACTGGCGCATGGTCAAAGGCTGGTCCGACCAGCTCGGGCGTCGCGTGATCCCGGTCAACCCCAACCGCGAGACCGTCGACGGCGAGAAGTGCTATCCGTCGCTGGCCGACATCCCCGACGACGTCGACGTCGCGGTCGTGATCACGGCGAACGCAGCCGACGCGTTGCGCGACGCGATCAAAACGGGGATCC
>VAYV01000326.1 GCA_005883175.1 Actinomycetota bacterium | reverse complement strand
GCGGTCGACCCGACGTCGCCGTTCACCGGCGGCGCGCTGCTGGGTGACCGCTTGCGGATGCAAGAGCACGCGACCGACCCGGGTGTGTTCATCCGCTCGATGGCGACGCGGGGGCATCTCGGGGGGCTGGCGTGGGCCGTGCCGCACGCGTTGCGCGTGCTCGACGCGGCCGGCGCCGACGTCATCGTGCTGGAGACGGTCGGCGTGGGGCAGGCCGAAGTCGAGGTCGCGCACGCCGCCGACACGACGATCGTCGTGCTGGCGCCCGGCATGGGCGACTCGGTTCAAGCGAACAAGGCGGGGATCCTCGAGATCGCCGACATCTTCGTCGTGAACAAGGCGGACAAGCCGGGCGCGGGCGAAACGGCGCGCGACATCGAGCAGATGCTCCACCTCGGCGTCGCGACGGACTGGACGCCGCCGGTCATCCAGACGACGGCCGAGAGTGGCGCCGGCGTCGACGAGCTGTGGGCGGCGATCGAGCGGCATCGCAAGCACCTCGAGTCCTCAGGCGAGCTGCGCGCGCGCCGCGAGCGCCGGGTCGCGCGCGAGATCAGCGAGATCGCGCTGGCCGACCTGCGCTTGCGGATGGGCGAGCCGGGCGGGGGAAGCGACTTGGATGAGCTTGCGCGCGGCGTGCTCGAAGGCAAGCTCGATCCCTATGAGGCCGCGGCTAGACTTGAGAAACGATGAGCGATCAGAAGCAACACTGGGAAGAGGAGTACGAGCGCGCGCACAAGCGTGACGCCGACTTCGAAACGCTTTCCGCTGAGCCCTTGAAGCCGCTCTACGACCCCAGCGACACCGAAGACATCGACTTCGAGCAGGACATCGGTACGCCGGGTCATTTCCCGTACTCGGCAGCGGCGGGACCGGGCTGTCGGTCGCGTTCGACATGCCCACGCTTATGGGGCGCGACTCCGACGACCCGCGCTCGGAAGGGGAGGTCGGCCACTGCGGCGTGGCGGTCGATTCGATCGCCGACATGCAGCAGCTCTTCGACGGCATCCCACTCGGGGATGTCACTACCTCGATGACGATCAGCGGGCCCGCCGTCGTCCTGTTCGCGATGTACCTCGTTGCTGCCGAGCGCCAGGGGATCGACTGGAAGAAGCTCGACGGAACGCTGCAGACCGACATCTTCAAGGAGTACATCGCGCAGAAGGAGTGGGTGTTCCCGCCCCAGCCGCACCTCCGCCTGATCGGCGACCTGCTCGAGTTCTGCGCGCGCGAAACGCCGCAATACCACCCGATCTCGGTGTCGGGTTACCACATCCGCGAAGCCGGCTCGACCGCGGCGCAGGAGCTGGCGTTCACGCTTGCCGACGGTTTCGCGTACATCGAGCTCGGCAAGCAGCGGGGGATCGACGTCAACGTGCTGGCGCCACAGCTTTCCTTCTTCTTCGACGCCCACATCGACTTCTTCGAGGAGATCGCGAAGTTCCGGGCCGCGCGGCGGATCTGGGCCCGGTGGATGCGCGACCGGTACGGCGTCACCGACAAGAAGGCCGAGATGCTGAAGTTCCACACGCAGACGGCCGGCGTGTCGCTGACCGCGCAACAGCCGTACAACAATGTCGTCCGGACCGCGCTCGAGGCGCTGTCTGCCGTGCTCGGCGGAACGCAGTCGCTGCACACGAACGCGCTCGACGAGGTGCTGGCGCTGCCGACCGAGGAGGCCGCGGAGATCGCTCTGCGCACGCAACAGGTGATCGCGCACGAAACGGGAACGGCCAACGTGATCGATCCGCTCGGCGGTTCGTGGTTCGTCGAGTCCCTGACGAACAAGGTCGAAGCGGCGGCCGAAGACTACTTCCGCCAGATCGAGCGGCTCGGCGGCGGCAAGGGGATACTGCCCGGCGTGCTCGCCGGCATCGAGCAGGGGTGGTTCCAGCAAGAGATCGCAGATGCGGCGTTCCGCGACCAGCTCCGCATCGAGAAGAAGCGCCGCATCATCGTCGGTGTGAATGAGTTCGAGAGCGACGAGCGGCCGTTGACGACGCTTCGGATCTCGCCGGAGGTCGAGCGGGAACAGCGCGCAGTGCTGGAGAGCTTGCGGGCGGCGCGCGACGGGGCTGCGACGGAAGCGGCTTTGAAGCGGCTGAACGAGGCTGCTCGGACGGATGAGAACCTGATCCCGTTGATCGTGGACGCCGTGCGCGCGGACGCGACCGAAGGGGAGATCGTCGGGGCGCTGAAGGACGTGTTCGGCGAATACCGCGAAGCGCCGCGGTTCTAGCTCGCGATGCCCGTCTTAGTGACCGGAGCGACCGGCCTCGTCGGGCGCGCGCTGGTCGCCCAGCTGCTGGCGGAGGGCGCGCAGGTGCGCGCGTACGTGCGGCGGGACGACGC
>VAYV01000325.1 GCA_005883175.1 Actinomycetota bacterium | reverse complement strand
CCGACCAGCTCGAGGCGAAGGGGATCACGTGGAAGGGCTACATGGACGGCGCGCCCTCGCCCTGCTTCCACGCCGACTACTCACCGACCGCCCTGCCGCCGGACCCGTACCAAGGCGATTCGCAGAAACCGCCGGCGAAAGACTACGCGGACCGGCACAACCCATTCATCTACTTCAAGGACATCATCGAGAACGACGCCCGCTGCCGCGCGCACGTCCGTCCGTTCACCGACATGGCCCGTGATATCGGGCGCAACGCGCTTCCGGCGTTCTCGTTCATCACGCCGGACTCGTGCCACGACGGGCACGACGACCCCTGCTCGAACGGTCAGCCCGGTGGCTTGGTCTCAGCGGACAAATGGCTCTCGCAGAATCTACCGTCGCTCATCGATTACCTCTGGGCCCACCACGGTCTGCTTCTGATCACGAGCGACGAGAGCGGATCGAGCGATCTCGCCGGCTGCTGCAGCGGCGGGCTGCTCGGATTGCTGCCGGGGTTCGGCGGCCGCGTCGGGCTGCTCGCCCTGTCACCCGACATCACACGCGGACGCACGGTGACGACCTCGTACGATCACATGTCGCTGCTGCGCACGATCGAGGACTCGTTCGGTATCACTGAGTACCTCAACAACGCCGCGCGCGCGACGGCGATGAACGACGTCTTGCGTTAGACGGTTCGCAGCGAGATCGAGAACCCGTGCGCTGCCGCATCTTGGAGCAGCGCGTACACGGCAACACCCGCTTCGCCGACGTTCACGCCTTCCGGCGCGACCGTGACTCCGACGGTGTCGACGATCCCGATCGCCTTGTTGCCGTCGGTGAGGTCGGCGACGGGACCCCCGGAATCACCCGGCGTCACGGCTCCGATGACGTACTGGTTCCCACTATCGAAGAAGTTGAAGACGCCGACCCGTTGCTGCTGCGTCACCGTCGTGAAGTCGAACACGACGCCGTGACCCGAGAACTGGATGAGGTCGCCTTGCTTCGCGGACGACGGCGTCGAGACACCGGTCGGAATGCTCGGGTGACCGGCCATCGCAGCACTCACTTGCGAGAGCACCCCAGCGTCCAGACGCACGAGCAGGAAGTCGAGCGAGCTCGATATGTAGGCGACCGTGCCTAGGGACCGCCCCCACCGTCGTAGACCCAGTTGGCGGTGCAGAACGAGTCGCCGAACTCGAGGGAGGACCCCGGTTGGATGACCGGTGCCGACGTCGCGGGCGACGCGCCTACGATGGCTCCGACCGCAGCAAGCAGGACCCCGGCGAGCGACGCCGACGTGAGGTGGATCAGCCTCTTCCCCATACCCGCGACTCCTTGGCGAACGACCCGACAAGGGTCGTGCTTGGGTTATGCCGCGGGTGCGCCGCTCTTAAACGGCGAGGGACTCTACTGTTGCTCCTGGGCTTCAGGTGGCTGCGGCGGGATGGACGGAGCCTGGGGGCCACCGAGATCGGTCGAGACCTGCAGGTACTCCTCGCGGGTCATCTCGCCGCGCGCGTACCGCATGCGCGCCTCACGTAGCGCGGCATCCTCCGATGGACGGGGCGGAGCGACGTGCTCGTGGAAGACCCCGTGATGCGGAGCCCTCACGAGCCACACGACCAGCCACACGATTGCCGCGACGAGCAGCGCCCAGAAGACGATGTGCACGATCTCGAATCCCCAATCGACCCGATGGACCGGGTAGCCGGGAAAGAACCTGTTGGGCATGTCAACGCCTCCTGTTCGTCTGGGTTCCATGGAACTCCGCGGAGGTTAAGGAGCGCTGAGAGAAGCCTCTGCGTCGGTTGAGAGTTCTAGGCCTGCTCCGCGGCCTCTGCCGAAGCTTCTTCGGGTTCGGTCGGAGCTTGTTCGGGCTCCATTGCATCGGGTCGGACGGCCACCGGCAGACGCACGATGAAGCGCGCGCCCGCGCCCGGCGCGGTTTCGACGGACACGCTCCCGCCATGCGCCTCGACGATCGAGGCGACGATCGCGAGCCCGAGCCCCGCGCCGCCGTTCTCGCGCGCGCGCGCCGGGTCGACGCGGAAGAAGCGATCGAAGACCTTCGCTGCGTGCTCCTCGTCGAGACCGGGTCCCTCGTCGGCGACTTCCAGAACGGCGTCCTCGCCGTCGCGACGGAGGCGGACGTGCACCGGCGTCGCCGGCGGCGTGTGCTCAAGCGCGTTTGACATCAGGTTCGCAGCAACCTGTCGAAGCCTCGTGTCGTCTCCCTCAACCGTCACCGGCTCGTCGATCGAGATGTCGATCGGACGGTCGGGTTGCACGACGCGCGCGTCGGCGACGGCGTCGGTCGCGACTTGCGCCACGTCGATCGGTTCGCGATCGAGCTTCGGCCCCTGGTCGAGCCGAGCCAGCAAGAGCAGTTCGTCGACGAGCACGCCCATGCGCGCGGACTCGTCTTCGATCCGCTGCATCGACTTCTCGAGGTCGTCGGGTCGCGAGCGCGCGCCCCGGCGGAAAAGCTCCGCGTACCCGCGGATCGACGTCAGGGGCGTGCGCAGCTCGTGCGACGCATCGGCCACGAAGCGGCGAAGGCGGGCCTCCGACGCGCTGCGCTGAGCGAAGGCGGTCTCGATCTTCT
>VAYV01000086.1 GCA_005883175.1 Actinomycetota bacterium | reverse complement strand
ACACCGGCGTGGCCGTGAACCCGACCGACGAGCGCTACAAGGACCTGGTCGGCAAGACGGCCATCCTGCCGATCATGAACCGCGAGCTGCCGATCGTGGCCGACGAGGCGATCGACAAGGACTTCGGGACCGGGGCGCTCAAGGTGACGCCGGCGCACGACCCCGTCGACTTCGAGATCGGGCAGCGGCACGGCCTGCCGGCGATCACGGTGATCGGTCTCGACGGCAGGATGAACGAGAACGCCGGCCCGTACGCCGGCCTGGACCGGTACGAGGCGCGCAAGGCCGTCCTCGACGAGCTGCGTGCGCAGGGCCTCGTCGGCACGGAGATCCGCCCGTACGTGCACCCGGTGGGGCACTGCCAGCGCTGTCACGCCGAGGTGGAGCCGCTCCTGATGGAGCAGTGGTACCTGCGCGTGGCAGAGCTCGCGCGCGCAGCGATCGCGGCGGTGCGCGAAGGGCGAACCCGGTTCGTGCCACAGCGGTTCGAGCGCAACTACTTCGACTGGATGGAGAACCTCCGCGACTGGTGCATCTCGCGGCAACTGTGGTGGGGGCATCGCATCCCGGTGTTCACGTGCGCGAACGGTCATCAGTTCGCGTCCGTCGACGATCCCGCGGCGTGTCCGCGGTGCGAGAGCGCCGAGCTGGAGCAAGACCCCGACGTGCTCGACACATGGTTCTCGTCTGCGCTGTGGCCGTTCTCGACGCTCGGCTGGCCGGACAAGACGCAGGACCTCGAAGACTTCTATCCGACGAGCGTGCTCGTGACCGGGTACGACATCATCACCTTCTGGGTGTCGCGGATGATGATGATGGGCGTCCACTTC
Source organism: Actinomycetota bacterium (assembly GCA_005883175.1). Classification (GTDB taxonomy): domain Bacteria; phylum Actinomycetota; class AC-67; order AC-67; family AC-67; genus AC-67. The sequence continues at coordinate 6,449 of VAYV01000086.1, read as the reverse complement.
ATGGAAGCCGTGCCGTTCTTCGACGTCCACATCCACGGCATGGTGCGCGACTTCCGCGGGAAGAAGATGTCAAAGTCTTTCGGCAATGTGATCGATCCGCTCGTGATGATCGACAAGTACGGAGCCGACGCGTTGCGGCTGACGCTGATCCGCGGCGCGACGCTGGGCAGCGACGTCCCGGTGGACGAGAAGTGGATCGAAGGCGACAGGAACTTCTGCAATAAGCTCTGGAACATCTCGCGGTTCGCACTGCTGAATGGGGCCGCGCCGGCCGAGCTGCCCGCACGCGACCGCCTCACGTTGGCGGATCGGTGGATCCTGTCGCGCTTGGATACCGTGACGCGCGAAGCCGACTGGGCCATACCGAGGAAGAGAAGGCAGATCAGCGCGCGCTCCTCGCGCACGTGCTCGAGCGGGTGCTCGTGCTCTTGCATCCGATCATGCCGTTCATCACCGAAGAGCTGTGGCGCGCGCTCACCGGCGGGGAGACGCTCGTGCGCGCGCCCTGGCCCACGGCGGGGGACCACGCCGACGAAGACGCCGAGCGCGCGATCGCGTTCCTTCAGGATGTGATCGGCGCCCTGCGCCGGTTCCGCGCGGATCACGGGATCGATCCGAAGACGAAGCCGGCCGCGGCGATCGTGGCCGAGGACGCGTCGCGGCGCGCGCTGATCGAGGCGGAGATGGAGCGCGTGCGCGCGCTCGGCAACTGGGGTGAGCTGACGATCGCGGCGTCGGCGCAGGAGGCGGCGCAGGAGGCGCGCCTCGTGCTCGACGGCGCGCGCATCCACGTGCCGCTGGCAGGGCTGCTCGACATCGATGAAGAGCGCCGCCGCATCGAGCGAGACATCGCGAAGCACCGTTCCGAGCTGGAGCGCATCGGCGCCAAGCTCGCCGACCGCGCCTTCACCGAGCGCGCACCGGAGGAAGTAGTAGAGACACAACGGGAACGCCTCGCGCGCGAGCAAGAAGCGATCGCGCACCTCGAGCAGGCCTCGCGCGACCTCGCATGAAGTACGACGAAGCGGTCCGCGCGCTCGACAAGCGCACGAACTACGAACGGACCGGCCGCCTGACGTCGCCGACGATCGAGCGCATCGAAGCGCTGCTCGACCTCATGGATCATCCCGAGCAGGGCTACCCCGTCATACACATCACCGGGACCAACGGGAAGACGACCTGCGCGCGCGCGGCGACCGAGGTGCTGCGCGCCGCCGGCTTGCGCGTCGCCACGTACACATCGCCGCATCTGATCAACGTGCGCGAGCGGTTCGCCTACGACGGCGAGCCGATCTCGGAAGAGGAGTTCGTCGAGGTGTGGCGAGAGCTCGCGCCGTACCTCGATCACTTCGACCAGCAGGGGCAGACGATCACATGGTTCGAAGCGGCGACCGCGCTTGCGTTCACCTGGTTCGCCGACAAGGCGGTCGACGCGGCGGTCATCGAGGTCGGGATGGGCGGCTCGTGGGACGCGACCAACGTGGTCGACGCCGCGGTCGCGGCGATCGCGCGCATCGACGTCGATCACCGGGAGCTCGGTACGACGCCGGTCGAGGCGGCCAATGAGAAATCCGGCATCATCAAGAAAGGTTCGACCGTGGTTACCGTCGAGCAAGCGCCGGAGGTCGCCGACGTGATCCACGCGCGCGCCGACGAGCTGGGCGCGCGCGTCCGGGTCGAAGGTGACGCTTTTGCGCTCGAGAAGGTCGCGCTTGCGCTCGGCGGACAAAGCCTGTCCTTGCGGATCGGCGACGATCGCTACCCGGACCTGTTCTTGCCGATGTTCGGCGAGCAGTTTGCACACGACGTCGCGCTCGGCGCGGCCGCCGCGTACGCGCTCCTCGGCGACCGCCACCTCGACGACGAGCTGATGGCGGAAGCGTTCTCGAGCATCAAGGTGCCGGGCCGGATGGAGGTCGTCCGGCGAGGGCCGCTCGTCGTGCTGGACGGCGCGCACAACCCCGCGGCGGCGCGCGCGCTCGCCGACGCGATGCAGGCGTCGTTCCGATGGGAGAAGCTCCACCTGATCTTTTCGATTATGGAAGACAAAGACGTCGAAGGCGTCCTTGCGCCGCTCGCCAACATCGCCGACGACATCATCGTGACGCGCAACGACTCGCCTCGTGCCGCATCGGTCGAGCAGCTTGTGGCCGCCGTGCGCGCCCTCGGCAAGGACGCGCAGAGCGTGCCGAACGTCGCAGACGCGATTTCCGTCGCAATGGAAAGAGCCGAGGAGTCCGACGCCATCTTGGTGACGGGCTCCTTGTACACTGTCGGCGACGCGCGCCGGAAGTTTGTACCCGCGCGGTGATCCTCGGGAGATCGCGATGAAGCAACGCACGCTCGTGTTCGTGAAGCCGGACGGGGTCCGGCGGAAGCTGGTCGGTGAGGTCATCCGCCGGCTCGAGCAGAAGCAGCTCGACATCATCGACGTGAAGATGATGATGATCGACGAACCGCTCGCGAACGAGCACTACGCCGAGCACGTGGAGAAGCCGTTCTTCGGCGAGCTGCTGGAGTTCATCACGTCGGGACCGATCGTTGCGATGGCCGTCGAGGGTGACGAGGCGGTCGCCGTCGTGCGCCAGATGATGGGCGAAACCGATCCGAAGAAAGCGGCGCAAGGGACCATCCGCGGGGACTTCGCGATCCTGACGACCGAGAACCTCGTGCACGGTTCAGACTCGCCCGAGTCGGCCGAGCGCGAGCTGAACCTTTTCTTCCCGAACCTTCCGTGAGCAGCTCGCGCACGCTTCGCGTGCGCGAGCAACCGCCGGGCGATCGTCCGCGCGAACGTCTTCTGGCGTTGGGTCCGGCTGCGCTGTCCGATGCCGAGGTGCTTGCCCTCGTGCTCGGCACCGGAGGGCGTGACGGCGTCATGGCGCTCGCCGCGCGCGTGCTTGCGACGGTCGGCGGTCCGGGCGGACTGGCGCGCTGCTCGGAAGTAGATCTGGCCGCGGTCAAGGGGATGGGTCTCGCGAAGGCGGCCGAAGTCGTCGCTGCATTGGAGCTTGGGAGGCGTGCTGCGCGCGCGCTTGCCGGCGAGCGGCCGCAGATCCTGCGGCCCGAGGATGCGGCGGCACTTCTGACGCCGCGGCTCGCGCACCTCCAGCGAGAAGAGTCCGTGGTCTTGTTGCTGGACCGGCGTCATCGGGTGCTGCGCGAGGTGTCGGTCGGCGTCGGCGGTGTGGCGCACGCGCCGATGGAGCCGCGAGAGGTCTTCTCGGCGGCCTTCCGAGAGCCGGGCGTCGCCGCCCTGCTGGTCGCGCACAATCACCCCAGCGGCGAGCCCACACCCAGCGCCGACGACCTTGCGATCACGAGGCGGCTGGCGCGCGGCGCCGACCTGATCGGCCTCGAGTTCGTGGACCACATCATCATCGCGGCCACTGGATGGAAGAGCCTGGTCGAAGCCGGGGCCCTTTAGCCTGCTCAACCAAGCTTTTTGTCCGGCCCTTCCGCGCTGCTAGACTCTCGCGAGACTTCGGTCCGAGGCGCTGAACCCGGCGACTCAGATCCGCCCGACAGGAAGCTTTCTCATAGATGTTCGATACCTGGTTCCAGTTCATCGGTCGTGACATGGCGGTGGACTTGGGCACCGCAAACACCCTGGTCTACGTTCGCGGGCGCGGCATCGTGCTCGATGAGCCTTCGGTCGTGGCCGTGAACACGAAGAACGGGTCGATCCTCGCCGTCGGGGCGGAGGCCAAACGGATGATCGGGCGAACCCCGAGTCACATCCAAGCGATCAGACCGCTCAAGGACGGAGTCATCGCCGACTTCGACGTGACGGAGAAGATGCTCCGCTTCTTCATCCAGAAGGTGCACCGGCGCCGGATGTTGGCCAAGCCGCGGGTGATCATCTGCGTGCCGAGCGGGATCACCAGCGTTGAGCAGCGCGCGGTGGAAGAAGCGACGTACGCGGCCGGTGGCCGGAGTGCGCACATCATCGAGGAACCGATGGCGGCCGCGATCGGGGCGGGCCTTCCGATCCACGAGCCAACCGGCAACATGATCTGCGACATCGGCGGGGGCACGACCGAAGTCGCCGTGATCTCGCTCGGCGGGGTCGTCACCAGCCAGAGCGTCCGTGTGGCCGGCGATGAGCTGGACGACGCCATCGTCCAGTACATCAAGAAGGAGTACTCGCTGATGCTGGGCGAGCGCACGGCAGAAGAGGTCAAGATGGAGATCGGAACGGCGTTTCCGATTCCCGACGTTCCCGACGCCGAGATCCGGGGCCGGGACTTGGTAACAGGGCTTCCGAAGACGATCCTCGTGAGCGCGGCCGAGATCCGGCGCGCGATGGAGGAACCGGTGAACCAGATCCTCGACGCGGTCAAGAACACGCTCGATAAGACCCCGCCGGAGCTGGCCGCCGACATCATGGACAGGGGCATCGTGCTGACGGGCGGAGGGGCGTTGCTCAAGGGCTTGGACGAGCGGCTGAAGCACGAGACCGGTATGCCGGTGCACATCACCGAGTCGCCGCTCAGCTGCGTCGCGGTCGGCTCGGGGAAGTGCCTGGAAGAGTTCGAAGCGCTGCGACGCGTGCTGATCTCGTCGTCGCGGCACTGAGAGGGTGTTTCGATGGTCGTAGTACAGGCATCGGGAACGATTCTGAGAAACGGAACACTCTCTTAACAAGACTTTTGGTTCGGTCTTGCGCGCGGATGCAGCGCTGACCGAACCAGCGGAGGGAGCGCGCGCAAGCGCGAACCCTCCTGAGAGGAGGTTTCGGGGGATCGGCGTGAGCCGGTTCCCGGCGCGATGATTCGGATGTTCGATCGATCCAAGCGGGTCCGATGGCTGCTCGTCATCCTCATCGTTGCGTCGCTTGCCATCATCACCATCGATTACCGGGACAAGGGGAACGGACCTTTCGAGCGGATCGGACACGTCGCCCTGACGATCCTGTCTCCGATCCAGCATGGTCTCGTTACGATCTTCCGGCCGGTCGGCAACTTCTTCGCCGGCTTCACCGAGGTGCCCACTTTGCGCTCGCGCGTCTCGACGCTGCAGCGGCAGGTCGCCGAGCTGCGCGCGGGTCAAAACACGGTCGCCGAGATCGAGCGAGAGAACGAGAGTCTCCGCAAGCTGCTCGGCATACGGGATCGCTACAACCTCAACACGGTGGCGGCGCAAGTGATCGGCGTCAGTCCTTCCAACTTCGAGCGGACCGTGTTCATCGACCGCGGGAGCCGCGCCGGGGTGAAGAAGGACATGCCGGTGATCGCCGGCGACGGGCTCGTCGGCCGCGTGATCAGGGTCGGTCCGTCCACCTCGGAGATCTTGCTGCTGATCGACCGTACGAGCGCCGTCGCGAGCCGGGTCGTCCCGAGCGGCGAGACCGGGCTGCTCGAGGGGGATGGGTCGGAGGACACGAAGCTTGAGCTGTTCAACCCAGACGCCAAGCTCGGCGTCGGCGATCGGGTCGTCACATCCGGCTACGACCGAGGGCTGTATCCGCCCGGCATCCCGATCGGCACCGTCGTGTCGGCTCCGCCGGCGCAGTCGAACCTCTCTCGGGTCGTGGCGATCCAGCCCTACGTCGACTTCTCGAGCCTGGACTACGTGTTGCTCATCATCGGCCAGACGGCGACGTCTTCGCCGTCGCCATCGGGGACGGCGGCGCCATGATCTGGAAGCGGACGGTGCTGCTGTTCCTGCTCACGATCACGGGGCTCGCGTTCGAGACGTCGGTGTTCGGGCGCGCGACGTTGGTCGGAGCGAAGCCGGAGCTGTTGCTGCTGATGGTCGTCGCGCTCGGGATGGGCGAGGGGCCGGCCTTCGGCGCGACGGCCGGGTTCGTCATGGGCTTGTCCACGGACCTCGTGCTGCAGCTTCCCGCGGGCGTCTCCGCGCTGACGTTCACGATCATCGGGTACGTCGTCGGCCGCGTGCGCGCGCAAGTGCAATCGCCGGGCGCGTGGCTTCCGATGGTGATGGTGTCGATCGCCACATTCTTGGGCGTGCTGTTCTACGCGGCATTCAGCCGGATGCTCGGCGAGCGATTCGGTGCGGTGAGCGTTGTGCGCGCTGCGGTCTTGGCCGCCGCATACAACTGCTTGCTGACGCCGTTCGTTTTCCCCATCGTTCGAACGCTCGGCGGGCGACTGCGGCCGCGGCCCTCGGAGGTTGGCCTGTGACCGGCATCGACGATCGGATCCGTCTGCGGATCGCGATCGTGGGGGCGATCGTCCTCGCGATGCTCGGCGTGCTGATCGCGCGCCTGTGGTTTCTTCAGGTCCTGTCGGGCAGCACGTACGCGAACGCCGCCGAGCACAACCGCGTGCGCATCGTCGCGGTCGAGGCGCCGCGCGGCCGCATCCTCGACGACAAGGGACGCGTTCTGGTGAAGAACCGGACGGCCCTCGCGGTAGGGATGGCGCGCGACGACTTGCCGAAGTCGTCGAAGGCGGCGCTCACCTTGAAGAAGCGCCTCGCGT
>VAYV01000085.1 GCA_005883175.1 Actinomycetota bacterium | reverse complement strand
GCCGACAGCCCAAGGACCAGCAAGGCGAGGCCTGCTCGCTTCACCATTCAGCGCGACGGAGCAGCCGCGACGAGCGCTTCGACCTCACCGGCAAGCTGCTCGACGAAGGCCGGCGTGAACCCGTCTTCCGCGTGACCGAAGCCGGGGATGATGAGCAAACGCTTCGGCTCGCCTGCGCGCTCGTGCAACAGCTCCGCATCGGTCACGGGGAAGAAGTGGTCGTCGGCGCCGTGGATGATGAGGACGGGGATCGGCGAGATGCTGCCGATGAGATCGGCCGGTGGAAGCGGGTTCCCCCACGCCAGATCGATCGTCGTCCCCATCACGCGTCGCGCAATCGCCCGGCCCACCGAGCTGGTGAACAGCCACGTCATCCGCCGGACCATCTTGCTGTCGGAGGTTGCCCACTCCGCGGGGGACGAGATCGCGATCATCGCGTCGACGTCGTGATACGCGGCCGCTTCCCCGATCACTGCGATCCCGCCGAGCGAGCCGCCCACCGTGACCACGCGATCGTGCCCGCGGGAGCGCGCGTAGGAAACGACGGCGTGGACGTCCTTGAGCTCTTTTTCGCCGCCGGTGCACGCGCCGGCCGACTGTCCGTGCCCGCGCATGTCGAACGTGTACACGGTGAAGCGCTGCGCGAGACCCTCTGCGAGTACCCGCCAGCGGGGTTTCGTTCGGTAGGCCATGAAGCCGTGCGCGATCACGATCGCCGTATCCCGGTCCGCGCCCAGACGTGTGCCGGCGAGCCGGACGCCGTCCTCCGCGTCGCACCAGAACTGGGAGTGCGCCACGTCGTACGCGTCGCGCTCGCCGCGCGCGCGCAAGGCCAGCTTCTGCAGGTCCCAGCGCAACGCCGGGTTCCGGCCGCGCCAGCGGCGGTGAGCTCGGCGACGGTGCGGCAACGGAATCCTCCTTGTCCGAGCGAAAGCCCTCTGCTACTTTGCGCTGGTAGCGCGGGTTCTCGCAACCGGCGCTTCCCCCAGGCAAAGGCGCCCGCCGGGTACCGGTTGCCTGGGGTTTCGCGTTTCTCGGAGCGGTGAGAGCGATGGCAGATGTCGTGATCGTGACCGATCGCCCGGAAGATCTCTGGGGTCTGAAGAACGGCCTCGAGACCGGGGGGCATCGCGTCGTGCTCGCGACGACGGGGCCCGGCCCGTCCGATGCGGACCCCGGCGTCGTCATCGTCGACGCGGTCAAGGACCTCACTCGCGGCCGCGACAACTGCCGTTCCGTTCGAGCAGCCTCGCCACGCGCACCACTGCTGGCACTCGTCGCGGCCGAGACCTTGGACGCCGTGGGCCCCGATTGGGAGATCGACTCTTTCCTTCTGGATCCGGTTGCGATCCCAGAAGCGCTCGCACGCATCCGCATCGCCTTGGGTTCCCAGGTGATGGAGTCCGCAGGCACCGTCCGCGTCGGCGACCTAGCGATCGATCCGACGACGTATCAGGTCCGGCTCCGCGGTCGCCCGCTCGACCTGACCTACAAAGAATTTCAGCTCTTGTTCTTTTTGGCGCAGCGTCCCGGCCGCGTGTACTCGCGGCAACAGTTGCTCCAAGAGGTGTGGGGGTACGACTTCTTCGGAGGAACACGCACCGTCGACGTGCACGTGCGGCGGCTGCGCGCGAAACTTGGCGCGGAGCACGAGAACATGATCGCGACGATCCGCAACGTCGGATACAAGCTCGAGTCCCACAGGACCAGATGAGATGAACCACGATATCGACTACGTCTTGCGCACTGTCGAGGAGCGCGACATCCGCTTCATCCGGTTGTGGTTCACCGACGTGCTCGGTTTCCTGAAGTCGTTCGCGATCACGCCGGCCGAGCTCGAGGCGGCGTTCGACGAAGGGATGGGCTTCGACGGCAGCGCGATCGAGGGGTTCGCGCGCGTGCAGGAGTCGGACATGCTCGCCCGTCCCGACCCTTCGACGTTTCAGATCTTGCCGTGGCGCCCCGATCAGCAAGGCGTCGCGCGCATGTTCTGCGACATCCTGACCCCGGAAGGAGAGGCGTTCGCAGGCGACCCGCGCGCGGTGCTGCGCCGGCAGATCGCGCGCGCACAAGACATGGGGTTCACGTTCTACCTCGGCCCCGAGCTCGAGTACTTCTATTTCAGGAACAGCGAAGGGACCGAAGGCCTCGATCAGGGCGGCTATTTCGACCTCACGCCGCTCGACGTCGCATCCGATCTGCGAAAGCGAACGGTGCTCTACCTGGAATCGATGGGCATCAGCGTCGAGAGCGTCCATCATGAGGTCGCGCCGTCGCAGCACGAGATCGTGCTCCGCGATACCGACGCGCTGACGATGGCAGACAACGTGATGACGGCTCGCTTGGCGGTGAAGGAAGTCGCGCAAGAAGCAGGCGTGTACGCGACGTTCATGCCGAAGCCGATCCAGGGCGCGTGGGGCTCGGGCATGCACACCCACATGGCGCTCTACGAAGGCGAGCGGAACACGTTCGCCGACACCGAGGACCCCGCCGGGCTCAGCAAGATCGGGCGCGCATTCATCGCAGGTCTGCTCAAGCACGCGCGCCCGATGACGCCGATCCTGAACCAGTGGGTGAACTCGTACAAGCGTCTGGTGCCCGGGTACGAAGCGCCCGTCTACATCTGCTGGGCGCGGCGCAACCGGTCGGCCCTCTTGCGCGTTCCCGGAGCCGGGAAGGGGACCGACGTCCGCGTTGAGGTACGTTCGCCCGATCCGGCGTGCAACCCGTACCTCGCGTTCTCCGTGCTACTGGGCGCAGGGCTGTCCGGGATCGCAGACAACGAAGGGCTGGCGCCCGAAGCGACCGAAGACATCTACTCGATGAGCGAAGCCGAGCGACGGGCCGAAGGGATCGATTCGCTGCCCGAGAATCTCTACGAAGCAGTTGCCGAGATGGAACGGTCCGAGCTGCTGCGACAGAGTCTTGGCGACCACGTGTTCGAGTACTTCATCCGCAACAAGCGCGCGGAGTGGGAGGCGTACAAGACGTACGTCAGCCCGTGGGAGATCGAACGCTCGCTTCCGATCCTGTGAAGCGCTACGCGGCGGACCTCCACCGCCCCCAGCCGGCCGCCGCCAGCAACCTGTTCCGTCGGGATAACGTCGCGCGTAGCGCTGCCCGCGCATCGCTCGCAGCGCTCTCGACCGCGTCCGGATCCACATCCTCTTCGGGCGCCCATAGTGCGCCGTCGACGAGCCCGGCGAGTTGCTCGAGCGGCTTGACCGCCTCCGTCGTCTCCGTCGCCAGCCGAGCGGCGTGCTCGGAAGGCGTCTCCCCGGGCCTGCGACCGAGCCCTGCGCCTTCGCACCACGCAAGGAACTCCAAGTAGCGAACCGCCGCCGCGCCTCGGGCACCGCGCGCGCGCCGCCGAATGATCCGCGGGATGGTGAACGCGAGCACGATGGCCAGCGTGGCGAGCGCCACGATGATGCCTGCGATGACGGCGCCGAACACCCACGCCGGCCGTCCTCGCTGTGCCGCCGAGCCGCCGGCCTGGGCGTGCGCTGGGTCGCGGCCCCCGGTCGACGGCTGCGCGCTGGGGGTTGCGCTCGCCGTCGGAAGCACGCTGGGTGCCACCGAGGGGATGACGGCCCCCGGGGCCGCGTATGGCGGCACCGCGGTGACGCCGGCGCGTGGCGTCGGCTCGAACGCGACCCACCCCGACCCCGGGAAATAGATCTCAGCCCACGCGTGCGCTTCGCGCGTCGTGATCCGGTACTGGTTGGCGATCCGCTGACCGAAGCCGAAGCCGATCGCCACGCGAGACGGGATCCCAAGCGTTCGTGCCATCACGGCCATCGCCGCGGCGAACTGTTCGCAGTATCCCTGCTTCGATTTCGTGAGGAACTCGACGAGGTTCTTGAAGCTGTGATGGAAATCAGCGGCGACATTCTCGTTGTAGGTGAACGTGCGAAGGTAATCCTGCAACGCGAGCGCTTTCTGGTACGGGGTCGGCCGATCGCCGGCGATCCGCTGAGCGAGCTCACGGATCACGCTGGGAACGCGGGGCAGCTGCAGATAGTCGGCCAAAGCTTGCTCGTCGTAGCTGAACGGCTGATCCAGATCGGCAACCGTGAGCCTGGGCACGTCGGACGTCACCTGGTAGCGGACGCCGGTCGGCAAGCCGCCCGCCGAGGGAAGGATGAGAGAGCGCGTCTCCGTCTCGATCTTCACGTCGGCGACGTCGGTCACTTTCACCGGGTCGTACGCGGCCGGCAGCCACGGGCCGGCGAGCGCTTGGATCTGGAAGCTCTGCCGAACGACGTCGAACTTCAAACCCGGCTCATACGGCGCGATGAGCTCTGGTCCGATGGGAACGGTCTGACGCGCGTTGCCCTGCTGCCAAACCTGGCCGTCGTAGTGCTCCAGTGTGGTCAGCCGGAGATAGGTGGGCCGGTTCGTCGTCTCCGTGAGCAACGTGGCCTCCGGTTGCTTCCTCAGCGTCGCCTGTATGGCAACGAACGGATTGAACTGGACGCGCTCGCCGGGACCTTTCGATCGAAGCAGCGGCGGCGCCCCGTATCCCGGAAGGAACGGGGTCATGACGACGATGATGAGCACGCCGATCAATGCGACGCGCACCGCAGGACCGGCTCGCCACCCGAGACGCGCTTCGCTCGTGCGCCAGCGCTTCGCGCGCGCGCGCTCCTCGCCGAACAGAACCCAGGCGGCGGCCGCGATGTACAAGCTGGTGTCGAGCCAGCGCCGCTGGCTCGGGAGGAGCGTGCTCGGCGTCGCGAAGAGCGGAACCGTTGCAGCGATCGCGAGGAGCGGGTTCCCCACCCACAGCGCAGCCGCGTCGGCCAGCCAGGCGCTCATCCAGACACCGGCGGCGACGAAGGTGAGGAGCGCAGGAGTGGTAGGCACCGGAACCGCGTAGTTGATCGTTTGGCTGACGCCCTCGCGGACGGAGCGCACAAGCACGCTGACGGATGCCGGTGTCGGGAAGATCCCCCACAGCGTGTGAGCGTGGAAACGACCGGTCAGGAACCAGAACAGCCCGAAGACGGAGAGAAGCAGCCCGACCACCGCAGGGATACGGAACCTGCGCGTCAGCCACGAGATGCCGATGCTGAGCACCACCGCGGTCAGCACGACGCCGCTGAACCCTCCCGGCCGGAAGAGCCGGGAGAGCGGCAGCGCCGCGGCCACTACGAGTGCAGCGACCGGGAGCTCGCGCGGGACGCTGAAGAGTCGAGTAAACCCTGCCATATCGTTCGGAAACTGTCGGACGCGCCGGCGATGGCGATGTGCCACCCGGCACGTGAGAGCGTGCGTTCAACCTCGGCGAGGCGTTGATCGAATGCTGCTCGTTCGCGGCCGGACGACGACGCGAACGAGGCGACGTCGAGCAAGACGAGGCCCGCCCACGAGTACACGCGCGCTAGTCGCGCGAAGCGGGGAACGAGGTCGGGCGGCGGAGGGGGCATGATCGCGACGAGGGCGCCGCCGGCACCGGGCCGGGCGGCGGTCCTTCGCACCACGCCCGACAAGCTCGCTTGGTGAGAGCGCGAGGCGACGGCGAGCGTCGTCAGCAACGGATCGGTCGCTTCACGGCCCCAGCGCGCGGTACCCGGTCCTCCGTCCGCGGTCGCGAGCCGCAGCGCGTAGCCCTGCTTCGCGAGCTCCCACACGATCGAAGCGGCACCCCCGATCGACCACTCGAGACTGGACGTCGGACCCGAGTCACGGTGCATGCTCCCGCGATTGTCGATGAGCAGCGTCGCGCGCGGGAACGGCCTGATCTCCTCTTGGCGGATCATCAGCTCGCCGCGGCGCGCCGAAGAGCGCCAATGGATCTTCCGAAGGTCGTCGCCTTCTTGCCAGCCGCGCACCGCGTAGAAGTCGTCGCCGGACACAGACAGATGCTGGACGAGCGAGCGACCGCCGCCGCCTCGTTCCTCCGGCGGGGCGATCTCACCCAACGGCTCGATCTTGGGATAGACGACGAACGCGGCCTCGGGAGCGACGACGCTTCCGACCTGCGCGAGACCGAACGGGTCGACGAGATGCGCGCGCAACGGCCCCAGCCGGTGGCGCCCGCGTTGCGCGATGCGCCGCTCGACGGCGATCGCGTCCCTGCCCTCCGGCCCGAGCGACGGCATCGAGAAGCGGATCGGTCCGCCGATGGCGTGCGACGCAGCGTCTTCGAGGATCAGCGGCGGTGCCGGGA
>VAYV01000323.1 GCA_005883175.1 Actinomycetota bacterium | reverse complement strand
CTGGGCGACCTGTTCGGCGGGATCTTCGGAGGCGGCGGCCGGCGTGGCGGCGCGCGCGCACCACAACGCGGCGCCGACCTGGAAACGTCGGTTCGTATCTCGTTCGAGGACGCCGCGCGCGGCGTAACCGTTCCCGTTCGGATCACGCGCGACGCGCCGTGCGCGGCATGCGGTGGTTCCGGCGACCGCTCGGGCTGGGCGCATCCCTGCCCGACGTGCGGCGGCACCGGAGCAGTTTCGGAAAGCCAAGGCATGTTCTCGTTCGCGCGCGCGTGCCCGACGTGCGGTGGGAGCGGCCGTCAGATCCAAGACCCGTGCCCCGTCTGCCACGGCGCAGGCATCGAGCACAAGACCGAAACGGTGAAGGTGAAGATTCCCGGCGGGATCCGCGACGGCGCGCGCATCCGCGTTCGAGGCCGTGGCGGTGCGGTGGCCGGTGGACAGACCGGCGACCTGTACGTGGTCGTTTCCGTCGAGCGGCATCCTGTGTTCGGGCGCACCGATTCCGACCTCACGGTCGACGTACCGTTGTCGTTCTCCGAGGCGGTGCTCGGCACGAAGGTGTCGGTCCCGACGCTCGAGGAGCCGGTGACGGTCAAGATCCCGGCCGGGACCGAGTCCGGCAAGGTGTTCCGCGTTCGCGGACGCGGCATCCCGCGACCGAAAGGCGGGCGCGGCGACCTGCTCGCGACGGTCCGCGTTCACGTACCCAAGAAGATCTCGAAAGAAGAGCGCGCGCTGATCGAGAAGCTTGCGGAGCTGGACGGCGAGGCGGCCGCCCAGCGCGCGCGCGCGCAGGCGTAGAAGGGCATCGGATGAACCGCAGGAAGAAGCAGGCGACGCCGAAGACGGCGGCGCGCGTCACGGACGATCGCGACCGCGCGCTGTACGTCATCTCGGTCGCCGCCGAGCTCTCCGGCGTTCACCCCCAGACGCTTCGGATGTACGAGCGCAAAGGGTTGCTGCAGCCGAAGCGCACCGAGGGGCGCGCGCGCCGCTACTCCGATCGTGACATCGAGCACGTCCGGCTCATCCAAGAGCTGACGCAAGAGAAAGGCATGAACCTCGCCGGCGTCGAGATGGTCATCGAGCTGACCGAGCTGATGGAGCAGATGCAGGAACGGCTCGAGCAGCTGCGCGCGGAGGCCGAAGAGATGCGACGGCGCATGAGCGCCGCGCGCGAACAAACCGCGCTCGCGCGCTTGCGAGATCTACGAACGCCATTCGGAGAGGTATAGATGGATCTGGAAAAGTTCACGCTGAAATCACAAGAAGCCGTTGTGGCGGCACAGCAGGTTGCCGCGCAGCGGTCTCATCAAGCCGTCGAGCCCGAGCACTTGCTCTATGCGTTGCTCTCTGATCCAGCCGGCGTCGTCTTCCCCGTCGTGCAGAAGCTCGGCATCACGCCGGGCACGCTTCGCGATCGCGTGCTGACCGACGAGTACGTTTCGACCGAGCACCTGCTGCTCGCGCTGACGGACGTCTCCGGCCCGGTCGCGAGCTTGCTGAAAGAGAACGGCATCACGCGCGACGCTGTGTTGCGCGTGCTGAAGGAAGTGCGCGGCAATCAGCGCGTCACCAGCCAGTCGCCGGAGAGCACGTACCAAGCGCTCGAGAAGTACGGGCGCGACCTCACCGAGCTGGCCAGGAAAGGGAAGCTCGACCCGGTCATCGGACGCGACGACGAGGTTCGCCGTGTCATCCAGGTGCTGTCGCGCCGGACGAAGAACAACCCCGTCCTTATCGGCGAGCCCGGGGTCGGCAAGACGGCGATCGTCGAGGGCCTCGCCCAGCGGATCGTGGCCGGGGATGTGCCGGAAGGCTTGAAGAACAAGCGGGTGGTTGCGCTGGACCTCGGCTCGCTGATCGCGGGCACGCGGTTCCGCGGCGAGTTCGAAGAGCGGCTCAAGGCCGTCCTGCAGGAGATCACCGAGTCGGAAGGCGAGATCGTCACGTTCGTCGACGAGCTGCACACCGTCGTCGGCGCCGGCGCTGCGGAAGGCGCGATGGACGCCGGCAACATGATCAAGCCGATGCTCGCGCGCGGCGAGCTCCGTCTCGTCGGAGCGACGACGCTCGACGAGTATCGCAAGCACATCGAGAAGGACGCGGCCCTCGAGCGTCGCTTCCAACCGATCTTGGTCGGCGAGCCGAGCGTCGAAGACACGATCGCGATCCTTCGTGGCTTGAAGGAACGCTATGAGGTGCACCACGGCGTTCGCATCACCGACGCCGCGCTGGTCGCCGCCGCCTTGCTTTCGCATCGGTACGTGACCGGGCGCTTCCTGCCGGACAAGGCCATCGACCTGGTCGACGAGGCCGCGAGCCGCCTTCGCATCGAGATCGATTCGATGCCGACGGAGCTCGACGAGGTCGACCGCGAGATGAAGCGCATGGAGATCGAGCGTGCCGCTCTGAAGAAAGAGACCGATCCCGCATCGAAGGAGCGGCTGAACAAGCTCGAGTCGGAACTGGCCGAGCTGCAGGAGCGCTCGTCGGCGATGAAGGCACACTGGCTGCAAGAGAAGACGGCGGTGACGCGCATCCGCGAGCTGAAGGAGCGGATCGAGGACACTAGGCTGCAGGCCGAGATGGCCGAGCGCGAAGGCAACCTCGATCGCGCCGCAGAGCTGCGTTACGGCACGCTCGTCGCGCTCGAGAAGAGCCTCGAGGAAGCGACCGCAGCATGGGACGCACTGCAGTCCGAGCAGCGCTACCTGAAAGAAGAGGTCGACGAAGAAGACGTCGCCGAGGTGGTCAGCAAATGGACCGGGATCCCCGTGTCCAAGCTGATGGAAGGCGAGGTCGCGAAGCTCGTGCATATGGAGGAGAACCTCCACGGCCGGGTCGTCGGACAAGACGACGCGATCGAAGCGGTATCGAACGCGATCCGCCGCGCGCGCAGCGGCTTGTCGGACCCGAACCGTCCCATCGGATCGTTCATCTTCCTCGGCCCGACCGGCGTGGG
>VAYV01000316.1 GCA_005883175.1 Actinomycetota bacterium | reverse complement strand
GTCGCGGTGCGTCCCCCCGTCTCCGCCCTGGAACGCGACACGCCGAGTCGTGTCGAGCGCCATGCAGAAGCCGTCGGCGCACGAGCCGAGGCCGGCGTTTAGGAGCGGCGTCGGATTCTCGAGCAGCGTCGCCGAGTCTTGCGCCTGCAACGCGGCGACCCATGCGGCCGCCGTGGCCGGGTCGATGTTGTACTCCATGCCGCCGCCGTCGCTCGGGCCGTTGTTGATGAAGTTCGAGGAGTCGTGCTCGCCACCGTCGAGGTTGTCGTCGGCGCCGAAGTAAAGGAAGAGCCCGGTGCTGGGGTCGGCCTTGGAATCGCTGGGGACCGTCGTCGGACCGTGCAAGCCGGAGGAGTTGACGTACCAGGGCGTCTTCTGCCCCTGTCCCGGATCGATCCAGAAGTCGACCGTGTTGACGGGAGTCCCGTCGGGTGTCTGGCGCGCGCCGGCGCCGAAGTACTCGTGTCCCGTCCCATCGGACAGCGTGACGATCAGGCTCTTGCAGTCGGGGTTCGTGTACGTCGGGTTGTCGGAGTTGTCGTCGGAGCCCGTGCAATGGTTTCGGTTCGGACGATAGTGCCCATCGCTGACGGCGAACGCGTTCCCGACGCCCGCGAACGTCACCAGGCAGACCAAGCCAACCAGCGCGCGCTTCATCATCCCCGAACCCCTTCTGACGTCCTCGTCAGGTGATTTCGACTCGGCGGGGTGGGTCTCCTGCCGCGCGCGCGCAGGCTTCCGCAAATCCCCCGAAAGCAACCGAACGTACCTCAACGTAAGAAGGCGGTAACGAGCCCTCCCACCTGCAGGGATGGTAAGCGTCCCGTCGAACGATGTTCGGCATGACTAACAAACGGAGCGCCATCAAACTGAGCGCCGCAGTCTTCGCGGCGATCCTCGTCGCCGGCGTTGGTTCGGCCGTCGCCGGCACCACTCCGCAAGCGACGCACCTCGTTCCTGTGCTGCTGCCCGGCCTGCGTTTGGCGCGGTCGCTCGGGCGCGCGCCCGGCAACCAGCGCCGCACGATCGGCGTGTCGATCGCGACGCCCGACCCCGCGGGAGAGCAAGCGCTCTACAACGCGCTCTACGACCCGAGCAGCCCGCTCTACCACCGGTTCATCTCGCCGGCCGAGTACGCCGCGCGCTTCGGCGTCGCCCCAGACACGGTCGCGCGCGCGACGAGCTGGCTGCGCGCGGGCGGCTTGCGGATCGAGACCGTGACGGGAAGCGGAACCTACGTCACCGCGTCGGGCACGATCGCGCAGCTCGATCGCCTGTTCGCAATCACGATCGGCCGGTACCAGATCGGCAACGTCACGTTCATCGCGAACAACCGCGCGCCGTCCGTTCCGGTGTCATTGCCGATCAGCGCGGTCGTCGGCCTGGACACGGTGCACCAGTTCCACCTCCCCGCGAAGACCCACCCGGCTGCGACGAAGAGCGGCACTGCCGCGAGCGGGTTCAGCGGCGTGCTCCAGCCGCGCGACCTCTGGAGCCTGTACGACATGCCGTCGAGCGACCTCGGCCAAGGCCAGACCGTCGGGGTCTTCGGCGTCGGCGAGTCGGACTCGACGATCGCGAACCTGCGGCTGTTCGAGATGCGCGAGCACCTGCGGAAGGTGCCCGTGCGCTTGGTGCGCACCGAACCGGGCGGCGACGCAGCGTACGGCGATAACTCCGGCGCGATCGTCTTCGCCAGCTTCAAGAAGTGGGTCGACGACCCACAAGGGCCTCGCCAGATGAACGCGAGCTTCGGTGAGTGCGAAACGAATCCCACCAATCCGGTGACGGGTCCGCTCGCCCAGATGCCGTACGGCACGGAGCTCGGCGACGAGCTGGAGCCGGTCGGCGAGCCGATCCTTCGCCAAGCGACGCTCGAAGGCCGCACGCTGTTCTCGTCCACCGGCGACACCGGCAGCGGCTGTCCCGAAGTGGTCGTGCCGGTGCTCGGCGCCGGCAACGGCGTCGCGATCCAGCCGGTGCCGATGGTCGATTACCCCGCCGCGAGCAAGTACGCAGTCGGAGTCGGTGGGACCGTGATCACGACCGACCCCAACAAGCATGGCGTGCGCCAGTCCGAGACGTCCTGGACGTTCACCGGCGGCGGCTCGAGCTTCTTCATCCAAGAGCCTTCCTACCAGAAGCCGGTCGAGAACGTGAGCATGCCGTGCTTGTCGCAGCCGGACGGGACGCCGTACGCCGGCGTGGTCACGTGCCGCGGTGTGCCGGACGTCGCGACGCTGTCGGGCAACGTCCTCGGTAACGGCTACTTCATCTACCTCGACGGACAGCCATCGTCGGAGGGCGGCACCAGCTTGTCGAGCCCGTTGATGATGGGGATCTGGGCGCGCATCCAGGCCGCCTCGACGGCCGCGCGCGGCGTGGGCTTCGCGAACCCCACGATCTACCGCCTCGGAACGACCCACTACGCGAAGGACTTCTACGACGTGACGAGCGGAGAGACGCCGCTCGCCAACGGGGTGTATCAGCCCGGGCCCGGCTGGGACTACACGAGCGGCTTCGGCGTTCCGGACGTTGCCCACTGGCTCGACGACATCGATCACCGTCGAGCTGCCGTGCACGCAGCGCCGGCGCAAGAGAAGCCCGCGGCCGATGTTTGTGTCGCCACGATGACGAGCCCGGCCGGCAACGCGTCGAACCCGATCGACGGGCAGCTTGGCAACCTTTCGACGCTCGACATCACGCGCGCGACGCTGTCCCAGTCGGCCGACCGGAAGAGTGTGATCGCCACGCTGAGCGGCCCCGGCTTGGACACCACGCCGGCGCTCGGCGGAACGTCGGGCGTGAACTACTTCGTGCTCTGGTCGTACAAGGGTCACGAGTGGTTCGCGAACGCAGCAGTCGACTCCGTCGGCCAGGTGACGTACTGGTCGGGGAACACCGACTCGGGGCAGTACACGACCTACGCGAACGGCCACGCGACCGGAACGTTCGCCAACCACGTGATCCGGATCGTCGTGCCGCTCTCCGAGGTCGGCAAGCCGCCGGCAGGCGCGCGCCTCATGTACCCGATGGCCGTGGCGCAGCTCAACGTGGGCGCGCCCGGCGCGGGCCCGATCCCGGCGGCCGTGTACCTGGCGCTGACAGCCGACTCCGCGAGCGCGCCGAGCAAGGCAGGCGCCTCTCGCGGCCAAGCCGTCCTACTCGGCGCGTGTCACACAGCGACATCGGCGGCGCGCATTGCATCGTCGAGCGCTCCTGCGGTTCCCGCGGTCGCGCCTGTTGCTCCCGCGGCGGCGGCGCGCGCAGATGTGGTTGCCGCCGTGGTGCGCGTGCGCGCGCCGCGCGAGCTGACGGAGGAAGTTGCAGCCGGCTGCATCGCTCTGGTTGCGGCCGCTCTGTGGGTCGCCGCCCGCCGGCGAAGGGCCCGACAGATCTAAGGCAAGCGGGTCCGCGCGTCACTCCCTGCGCATCGCGCGCGGGCTGCTCGCGTAGGTTTCTGAT